>JBGSSR010000131.1:0-1964 GCA_041736905.1 Sphingomonadaceae bacterium
CCGCCATCGCGCGCGCCGCGGCCTCTTCATCGCCCGGCCGCCCCATGAAAAGCGGCGACACGATGCGGTTGAAGAACGCGGGCTGCAACGCCATGAAGATCACCGTGTCGGCGCATTCGTCCAGCCAAACGGCACGGCCCAGCCCCTGCGGGTCGGTGGGGATCAGGCCCGGCTTGTGCTTCGCCTCAAGGTAATGGCAAATCGCGCTGCTGTCCGCCAATGTGAAGCCATCATCGGAAATCGCGGGCATTTTGCGAAGCGGCGACGCGGCCAGAAACCCCTCATCCTCGCTGCCCAGCCCCACGGATTTCATCGTATAATCAATGCCGCCCGCCGCGCAAAACAACATGACCTTGCGGACGAAGGGAGAAATGGAGCTGCCATAGAGGATCATGGATTGGGCCTTTCGGTTGGGGGGTTAGTCCTTAGGTATCACCCATCGCACGCGGTTGGAATAGGTGGAGGGGATGGGGCGCCCATTTTTCAATGCCGGATAAAATCTGGCGAATTTCCTCAATTTGCTGCACGTGATTGAATCTAAGTCTCTTGATCCGCTACTTTTTGTCACTTCGCAATTTGTGTTAATTCCTTTTTCATTGACTGTTAGAGTATAGCTAACCGTTCCTTGTACACCTGCTTTTAATAGGCTGCTTGGATATGAGTTTTTTTGGATCCAAGAGCCGGCATTCCCTTTTGGCTTTGGCGGGATGCTTAACCCGTTGATGCGGGCTTGCTCGCGCTCCGCCTCAACCGCTTTGTCGGCGGCGGCTTCCCGTGCTTTGCGCTCTTCTTCAATCTCTTGAAACATGGAATCGTCTATGATGATCATATCCACTCGCGTGCACCGGTCGATGATGAAAACCATAATAACCGCGGCGATTATTCCGCCAACAATCGTCGCAATGGCTTTGCCGCGGCTGCGATGGACAATCATGGCGGGCCTTTCGATTGGGGGGTTATTTCGATGTGGACCATTGCATACGGTTGGAGAAGGTAGAGGGCACCGGCTTTCCATCGACCAATTTGGGATCAAACCGCGCGCGTTTCATCAATGCGCCGCACGTGGCGGCATCCAGTTCCGCGTTGCCGCTGCTTTGGGTAATGCGGCACGCGGTCGGTCGTCCATCCGCGCTAACCGTCAGGGTGAAATGCGTGGTCCCCTCGATACCAGCCTTCAACGGTCCCGGCGGATAGTCGCTTAGCTGAATCCACGCGCCGGGGTTGCCCCGTGGCTTAACGGCGCGGTGCTGACGCATGGGAATAGGCGGCGGCGGAGGTGTAGGTTCGGCCTTTGGTTCGGGGTCCGGTAGGGCATTGACGGGCGCGGATACCTGCGCCGGATCGGTAACTGGCACCCCGTCTTGCGCGTTTGCGGGCGGATGGATGAAGGCCGCACCAACCAACGCGCAAGCGACCATGACGTTGCGGACTAGCTGCACTGGCGCGGGGCGATGGCGGATCATGAGGGGCCTTTCGGTTGGGGGTGGCCGTTAGCTTAAACAGCTTTTCGCTATTTGGGTATCACCCATCGCGCGCGGTTGGAATAGGTGGCGGGGACCGGCTGGCCATTTTCCAGTGCGGGGTCAAATCGGGCGCGCCGCATCAGGTTGCTGCACGTGACGGCATCGAGTTCGCCGTTGCCGCTGCTGCTGGTGACTTCGCACGTCGTGGGGCGGCCATCGGCACCGACATAGAGAGTAAAGGCCACCGTACCCTCGATCGCTTGGGGCGATTCCCCGCGCGGATAGGCGCTTTGCGGCACCCAATTGCCGGGATTGCCAAGGGGTTTTAGGGCGCGCGTTAAGCCGACTGTTTCAGGCGGTTGCCACGGCATTTCGGCGGGTGTGTCAACAAGGGGCGTCGGTTCCGGTTCAGACTGCGCGCGCGCTTGCTCGGCCCTGCGTTCGCGTTCGGCTCTGGCGGCTTGGTCGGCCCCGGCCTGCTTAGCCTTTTCGCGCGCTTCG
>JBGSSR010000031.1:0-2873 GCA_041736905.1 Sphingomonadaceae bacterium
GCGCGCCATTCGTTTTCGTCAATGCCCTGCATCATTGCCTCCGACTCTATATACGCGGCATTGGATACGCTTTGAGCAGCGATGGCAAATAAATTTCGTTGCATGTCCGGTTTCCCGCCATTGCTCCGTCTCACCAAATACAGCCCATCTGGTAATGGGCCCAATGGGAGAATTGATGATGAGCACGTTCAAAAATGCACGCCGCGCGCTAATGCTGTCCATTATGGCCGCATCGGCGCTATCCGTCACTGCCACCGCGCAAGGCCCCGCCGAGGATTATTTTTCCTTCGCAGAGGGCGCATGGTTGGTTGAGGTTCCCGAGGACAGCAACATGAGCCAAATGGCGTCCAGTCCGCTGAACATCATCGACGGTTCCGCGAACACCGATTGGGAGGGTCCGAACGGAGAGGCCGTATTCGTGCTGGAACTCGCCGAACTCACCGAATTGCACCGCATCGGATTTGACACCGACGGCCTGAATTTCGACGACAAATCCGCCAAAGGTTTCGTTGTTGAAGTCTCCGAAACCGGCCCCGACAGCGGCTTTACCGAGGTGCTGAGCGGCACATTGAAAATGGCGAAGAATGGGCAAAACTTCGCCTTTGAGCCCGAGGATCGCCCTACCGCGCGTTGGGTGCGGCTGACCATCCTGGGCAATTATGGCAATGATTACACCGCCTTCACCGGCTTTCACGGATACGGCAAGCAGTTAACGCAGGAGGCAACCATGCCCGACCTGTCCGGCAAATATGCCGGCGCAAGCGGCTGGGGCCTTGTCAACGTGCACGACGGCGATGACGGCGTGTCGGGATGCTATAGCTATCAACAGGGCGAATTCAGCGGCCAAGTCGATGGCCGCGTGTTGAAGGTCAACATGCACCAACGCGAAAATGGCGACCGGCTCGAAGGCCTGTTCCAACTCGCCCCCGATGGCCGCACGCTGGTCGGCATTGTCCGCAATGAAGGCGTCGCAAACCGCGATTTCTACGCCAGCTATTACAGCGCGGAAAAGGAAAGCAACCGGCCCAACGGCTGCTGATCTCTATCGGGGCATGGGGCGATATGCGGCTTAGGCCGAATAGATTTGCCTCCCACGATGCCGCAAAGCGGGTTGTGCATAAAGTCGGCGCTATGCGCGCATGGGCGAGGGCGGCGATAATTTCGGCGGCGGATAGCGGAGTAATCTGCGCATGGCAGCGACGGCTACGGCCATTAATTACGCTGACCGGCACGGCAATACCGCCCAAATGCGGCGTGGGGGTCAGGCGTGGCGGTCAGGCGCGGGGGTCAGGCGCAGCCTGCGGCGACCGTGTCCCCGTATTAGGAATTGCAAATTGCCCTGTGATATTGCGGAAATGCAGGGCCTTTGCCGAAATAGTCGCCCAATTTTGATGTGGCTGGCTTTGCAAACCAAACCGGCCTATCACTTAAACAATAAGTGATAACGAATAAATGAATTAGCGTTTGGGCAAAATTGCGCACATAACCGTTCCACTAAGACGACGCACTTCACTCAACCCGAAAGGATTTCTCCCATGAGCCTACATATTGGCGACACTGCCCCTGATTTCACCGTCGATTCTCAAATGGGTCCCATCAGCCTGCACGAATGGGCGGGCGATAGTTGGGTCTTTTTCTTTAGCCACCCGGCGGATTTCACGCCGGTCTGCACCACTGAAATGGGCCGCACCGCGCAGTTGGCGGCGGAATTTGCGGCGCGCAATACAAAGCCCTTGGGCCTGTCAACGGACACCGTTGAGGAGCATGTAAAGTGGATTGCCGATGTTAACGACACGCAACACACCGATTTGCAATTCCCCATCGTTGCCGATGCGGACCTCAAAATTGCCAAATTATACGATATGATCCACCCCGACCAGAGCGAGACAGCAGCGGTGCGTTCGGTGTTCATTATCGATCCGGATAAGAAAATCCGGCTGACCATGACCTATCCGATGAGCACAGGCCGCAATTTTGATGAAATTCTGCGCGTGATTGATGCGATGCAGCTTTCTGATGCAAAACGGATTGCCACGCCGGCCGATTGGCAAAAGGGGGATGAGGTGATCATTCCGCCATCCATTAAGGATGAGGAGGCCAAGGGCCTTTTCCCGCAAGGATGGACCGAACACCGCCCCTATTTGCGCACGACGAAGGTCGATTAAGGGCACATAGTTAGCGTAACCGATAAACAACCCGGCCCGTTTTATGCGGGTCGGGCTTTTTTGCCTCAATCCAAAATGAAACGGCGCGGCGCGAGGGCGTGTAGGCCCTTTCGGTGGCTAACCAAAATGAGTCCTGTGCCAGACGCCGCCAGCCACGCCGTGAGCCTTTGCGCCAACTCCGCCTCCGTCGCGGCATCCAGCCCTTCGCTCGGTTCATCAAGCACCAACCACGGCTTGTCGGCCAGCAACGCGCGCGCAATACCAAGCCGCTTGCGCTGTCCCCCCGACAAGCGCGCGCCATCACCGCCCAGATATTGATGCACGCCATCGGGCAGGGTGCGGACAAAATCATCCAGACACGCGGTGTGCAAAGCCTCCCACATCGCTGCCTCGCTCACGCCGGGGCGCGCCAAACGAAGATTGTCGGCGATGCTGCCCGCCATCGTTGCGGCATCCTGCGGCGCGAAGGCAAAGTGAGGGCGCAACGCCTCTAGCCCCATATGCCGCACATCGGTGCCATTAACAGTGAGCGTCTGCGGTGCATCGGCGCGCAGCCCAATCAACGTGCCAAGCAACCGCGATTTACCGCTTCCTGAACGCCCGGTAATTAGCAACCGATCACCGGGATGCAACGTCACTTCGGCAATCCCGACCGTCGCCGGTGCGCCGTCGCCCGGATACGGCGTCCGCGCGGGCAAATTGGCCAGC
>JBGSSR010000036.1:0-7637 GCA_041736905.1 Sphingomonadaceae bacterium
GCCAGCACGACATCCGCGCCCTCAACCAAAGCCGCGCGGTTGGGGTAAAGGCTATCGAACGCCCCCGCCGCCGCCAGATTTTCGAAGCTGCGTTTGTTGATAAGTGTGGGATCAATGCGGCCTGCGAAATCCTCAATGCTGGCAAACAGGCCGTTTTCTTGCCGTTCGACCACCAATTGTTCCATCGCCTTTTCACCAACATTTTTAAGCCCCGCCAGCGCATATCGCACGGCCAGCGACCCATCCGCCTGCGCCTCCACAATATACTCTGCCTCGCTCGCGTTCACGCAGGGTGGCAGGCAGGCGATTTTGGAACGGCGCATATCGTCGATGAAGATGGACAGCTTGTCCGTTTGGTGCATGTCGAAACACATAGACGCCGCGAAAAACTCATGCGGATAATGCGCCTTCAACCAAGCGGTCTGATACGCCAGCAACGCATAGGCGGCGGCGTGGCTTTTGTTGAAGCCGTATCCAGCAAATTTATCGATCAAATCGAACAACTCATTCGCCTTCTCCGCGGGAATGTCGCGCTCGGCGCAGCCATCACAGAACCGCCCGCGCTGCGCGTCCATTTCCGCCTGCACCTTTTTACCCATCGCGCGGCGCAGCAAATCGGCATCGCCAAGGCTATAGCCGGCAAGGATCTGCGCCGCCAGCATAACCTGTTCCTGATAGACGAAAACGCCATAGGTTTCGGACAGGATCGGCTCCAACAAATCATGCGGCCAGATGATATCCTCTTCGCCATTTTTGCGGCGGCCGAACATCGGGATATTGTCCATCGGGCCGGGCCGGTAGAGCGACACGAGCGCGATAATATCGCCGAAATTGGTCGGCTTCACGGCGGACAGTGTGCGCCGCATTCCCTCGGATTCCAATTGGAACACACCCACGGTATCGCCGCGTTTCAGCAACGCATAAACCGCCTCATCATCGCGGGGCAATGTATCAAGGTCCACCGTGATGCCGCGCCGACCGAGCAAATCCAATGCCTTACGCAACACCGACAGCGTTTTCAGGCCCAAAAAGTCGAACTTCACCAAGCCGGCGGTTTCAACATATTTCATGTCAAACTGCGTCACTGGCATATCCGAACGCGGGTCGCGGTAGAGCGGGACAAGCTGATCCAGCGGGCGATCGCCGATGACGACACCGGCGGCGTGGGTGGAGCTGTGGCGCGGAAAACCCTCCAACTGGCGGGCCAAATTGAACAGCCGCGCTACCTGCGGGTCGCGGTCGATTTCGTGCCGCACCTCCGGCACGCCCTTCATCGTGCGGTCCAAATCCCATGGGTCTGTGGGGTGGTTGGGCACCAGCTTACACAGTCGGTCCACCTGTCCATAACTCATCTGGAGCACCCGTCCGGTGTCACGCAAAACGGCGCGGGCTTTTAATTTACCGAAGGTGATAATTTGCGCCACATGGTCGCTGCCATATTTTTGTTGCACATAGCGGATGACTTCGCCGCGCCGTGTTTCGCAGAAATCGATGTCGAAGTCAGGCATGGACACCCGCTCTGGGTTCAAAAACCGTTCGAACAGCAGGCCCAACTCTATTGGGTCAAGGTCGGTGATGGTTAGCGCCCATGCGACCAACGAACCTGCGCCGGAACCACGCCCCGGCCCCACTGGTATCCCCTGCTCCTTTGCCCATTTGATGAAATCGGCAACGATGAGAAAATAACCGGGGAATCCCATGCCAACGATGATGTCGCATTCAAATTGTAACCGGTCGTCATAGACCTTCCGTTCCTCCGACGTCATTGTGTAGGTGGCAAGGCGTGCATCCAAACCAGCTACCGCATCGGCGCGCAATTGCGCCGCTTCGCCCTCCAAATCGCCGGCTAGGCTGGGCAAGATGGGGTCGCGTTTGGGGGCCATCACGGCGCATCGTTGCGCAATGACCATGGAGTTTGCCAAAGCCTCTGGCAGGTCAATAAACGTCTCTCGCATGGCGCGTTCCGTTTTAATCCAGCTTTGCGGGTCGGAGCGGCGGCGGTCCGGACTTTCGACATAAGCACCATCGGCGATACACAGCATGGCATCGTGTGCCTGATGGAAATTCGGCTCGGCGTAGCAAGCGGGGTTAGTGGCGACAATGGGCAGATTGTGGGCATAGGCCATGTCAATAAGGGCGCCCTCCGCCGCTTCCTCAACCGCATGCCCGCGCCGGGCGAGTTCGATGTAAAGTCGGTCCGGGAATAACGCCTGTAGCCGGTCGCAATAATCGGCGGCGGCGGTTGCCTGCCCCTGCGCCAACATGCGGGTCAGCGCGCCATCTCCTGCGCCCGTTAAGCATAGCAACCCATCGGTTCGCCCCGCCAAATCGGCAAAGGGAATATGCGCTTCAAATGCCAAGGGCCGGTCCAGATGCGCATGGCTAACCAACGCGCATAAATTGCCATAACCGACATCATCCTGCGCATATAGCGCCAGCCAGTCGATAGTCGGTGCGGCATTCAGCGCCAATGTTTCGCCGGGCCGCGCCACCGCCAGCAGGACGCCGATAATTGGCTGCACGCCCTCAGATTTGCAGGCCTCCTGAAATGCCATGACGCCGTACAAACCATTGCGATCGCACATAGCAATCGCCGGAAAGCCGAGCTTTTTCGCCTGCGCAGGGATTTTCTTTGGCTCAATCGCGCCCTCCAGCATGGTGAAGGCGCTAAATACGCGAAGGGGAACAAAGGGGGCGTAGCTCATGGTGTCACGCTATCTTGCGCGTACAGATTCGCCCATAGTCAAATTGCGGCAAATTCGCCCCTGTGTAAAAGTCGGGGATTAAACCAACACCCCTTCACGCAACCGCACAACGCGGTCCATGCGCGCGGCCAATCGCTCATTATGCGTGGCGACGAGAGCGGCGGAGCCTTCATTGCGGACAAGGGCGAGAAATTCGCCCAATACCTTATCCGCCGTCGCCTCATCCAGATTGCCGGTGGGTTCATCGGCCAGAACCAAATGCGGCGAGGTGGCCAGCGCACGGGCGACGGCAACGCGTTGTTGCTCCCCACCGGACAACTTGGCGGGTCGGTGCGTCAAGCGCGAACCAAGTCCCAAAGCGGTCAAAATCGACGCCGCCCTATCCTCCGCATCCGCGCGGCTTGTGCCGTGAATTAACTGAGGCAAGACGACGTTTTCCTGCGCATCGAAATCGGGGAGCAGATGGTGGAATTGATAGACAAAGCCCAACTTCTCCCGCCGAATTCGTGTGCGACCATCGGATGGCAAATCGCGCGTTTCCTCACCATCGATTTTTATCGAGCCTTGAAAGCCGCCTTCAAGCAAGCCGACCGCCTGCAACATCGTCGATTTCCCCGAACCCGACGGTCCAAGCAGCGCGACGAGTTCGCCCGGGCGGATCACCAAATCGACCCCGCGCAGCACCTCAATCGTGGTGTCGCCCTGCGTAAAGCTACGCCGCAAATCGCGCAGTTCGACGACTGGCGTGATCATATTTTGCTCTCTATTCATAACGCAGCACCTGCACAGGGTCCGTATTTGCCGCCTTAAACGCGGGATACAGCGTGGCAAGGAAGCTCAGTAGCAACGCCAAAACGCATATGCCAACGATTTCCATCGGGTCCACGCGGCTGGGCAATTCGGTGAGGAAGCGGATTTGCGGATCCCACAAATTCTGCCCCGTGACGAATTGAATGAAATTGACCACGGACTGCCTGAAGGTAAGGAATACAAACCCCAGCACTACGCCCGCGCCTATGCCCAGCGCGCCAACGACCGTGCCCACTACGACAAAAATTCGCGTCATCGCTTTGCGAGACGCACCCATTGTGCGCAAAATCGCAATGTCTCGTGTCTTTGCGCGAACCAGCATGATGAGCGAGGACAGGATATTGAACACCGCCACCAACACGATGATGGACAGCACCACAAACATCGCCACCCGCTCCACCGCCAGCGCGTCAAACAGGCTGGCGTTCATGGTTTTCCAGTCGATAAGCACACCGCGCGGGCCGATGTCTTTGCGGATGGGGAGCAGGGTTTCGCTGACCGCGTCGGGGTCCTCAACCTTGACCTCAATCATACCGATTTCATCGCCCATCAACATCAATGTTTGCGCGTCCTCCATAGGCATGACGACATAGGCCTTATCAAATTCATAAATGCCGATTTCGAAAATCGCGGCCACTTCATAGCTGATCTCGCGGGGCACAGTGCCAAATGGTGTGGAGCGACCAGCAGGGTTAATCACCGTAATCCGGCTACCCACCGTCGCGCCCAAAGTTTCGGCCAGGCGCGCCGCCAGCGCCACTTTTTCCGAACCCGGCGTGATAGAGGCCAGCGATCCGGCGAGGACTTTGTCGCCCAGCACATCGTTGCGGCGCATATCCTGAACCAGCATCCCGCGCACCAAAATCGCCTCTACACGGCCATTATACGTCGTAAGCAAAGGTTGCTCAATCAGCGGCTTGGCCTCAACCACGCCATCGGTTTGTTGCACTTTTTTCAGCAAATCCTGCCAATCGGGGAGGCGCCCGCCGTATCCCTGCACCACCGCGTGGCCATTGAGGCCGACAATGCGGTCGAACAGTTCGGCGCGGAAGCCGTTCATGACGCTCATCACGATAATCAACGCGGCCACGCCCAACATCACGGCGACCAAAGATATACCGGCAACGAGGAAGATAAACCCCTCCCCTTTGCCGGGCATGAGATAGCGTTTCGCGATCATCCATTCATAACTGCTCATCAGCATAAGGGTCTAAGCGCCTTTCGCAGCAGGGCCAATTGCCCGTGGTTAACGCCCAACGCTCTAGGCGCGGCGGTCATTACTGACAAGTATCAAGATGTCGCGAGTTAAATCAAACCGGCAAGTGGGCTAGAAGGATCGGCATAGCGGCGCAATCCCATGCGGCCCGCGAGATACGCCGCGCGGCCCGCCTCCACCGATAACTTCATGGCGTGGGCCATCAGTATGGGGTCTTTGGCCTCCGCAATCGCGGTATTCATCAGCACGCCGTCGCAGCCAAGCTCCATCGCCACCGCCGCATCGGACGCGGTGCCGACGCCTGCATCGACCAATACAGGGACGCTTGCGCCCTCCACAATCAGGCGGATAGTGACGCGATTCTGGATGCCAAGGCCCGACCCAATAGGCGCGCCCAAGGGCATGATGGCGACCGCGCCCGCATCCTCCAATTGTTTCGCCGCGATGGGGTCGTCGGTGCAATAGACCATGGGTTTGAACCCATCCTTGGCCAACACTTCGCAGGCCTTTATGGTTTCAACCATGTTGGGATAGAGCGTCTTCGCCTCCCCCAGAACCTCCAGTTTCACGAGGTCCCAACCGCCCGCCTCCCGCGCCAGTCGCAGCGTGCGAATTGCGCTGTCCGCGTCGAAGCAACCGGCGGTGTTGGGCAGATAGGTGATTTTCTTCGGGTCAATAAAATCGGTCAGCATCGGCGCTTTCGGGTCCGACACATTCACACGGCGCACGGCGACGGTAACGATTTCTGCCCCCGAAGCCTCCACTGCGGCGGCGTTCTGTGCGAAGTCCTTATATTTACCCGTGCCCACGATAAGGCGCGAGGCAAAGGTGCGACCGGCGACGGTCCATGTGTCGTTGGGAGTGTCATTGTTCACTGTCATTATCCTTTAACCACCGCCCACAAAATGGACGATTTCCAACGTGTCGCCCTCGGCCAAGGCCACATCGGCAAGGGTCGAACGCGGGACGATGTCCAAATTCCGCTCCACCGCCACTTTGGTCAGCGGAATGCCAAGCGATTCGACCAAATCCGCCACACTGCTCCCTGCCTCCACGCGGCGTGTTTCGCCATTGACGGTAATGGAGAGCATGTCGGGCATATCGTAAAAATTCCTATGCAGCACGGGACGAGTGCTTGCCCCGCTGGTTCAAGTCCCTATAGCCGCACCCAACAAAAGGACACAAGCGGGCGAGGAATATCGCGCCCAAAATATTTGCATGAAGGATTATACCATGCCGAAATTCGCCACTCGCCTTACCCTGACCCTTTTGGCCGGAAGCCTGTTTGCAACGCCCGCCTCGGCGGACTTACCGCCGGAGATTGCCAAGCTCATCACGGAAACTCGTGCCGCCGGAGATGAGGCCGAACTGGCCGCAGTCGTTACCGCGACCAAGCGGCTCTATCCCGGCGATGTGGCGGAAATCGAGGCTTTGGCGCTTATTTCGCCTGTCGTGGTCAGCGTGCCGCCGCCAACGCCTCCGACCCCGCCCGCTGCCGAACCCGCGCCGAAACCCTCCCCATGGAAGGGCAAGGGCGAACTGTCCGGTTTCAAATCCGGCGGCAATACCGATGCCTTTGGCGTCGCGCTGACCGGTGAATTGGTGAACAAAGGCGCGAAGGTGCAACATAAATGGTTCACCCTGATCGATTATCAGGAAAGCAACGATCAGCTGTCCCGCGAATATGGCCGCTTTGGCTATCAGATTGATTGGACCATCAATCCCAAACACTACACCTACGCCCGCGCCGAATACGAACATGACCGCACGGCAGGCGTCGAACATCGGGGCACAGCGGCCATCGGTTACGGCTGGCGTGTTTCAATGGAGGGGCCGTTGACTTTGAATATAGAGGCCGGTCCAGCTTACCGCCGCACCGTGTTTTATAGCGGCGTTCGTGACAACGAAATCGTGGCGCGCGGCGTTGTGGATATGGATTGGCAAATTGCGCCCAAATTCAAACTGACCGAGGATGCCGAGGCGATTTATGGTGATAGTGAGACGGTGTTCCGCTCCATTACTGGTTTGGAAGCCAAGCTGACCGGGCGTTTGTCGGGCCGTTTATCGTTCGACATCCGCCATTCGACCGAGCCTCAGCCGGGTAAGAAGGCGACCGATACCACCGCCCGCGTTGGGGTGGCTTATGATTTTTGATTGGGCAATCCAGTAGATTTCGCCTAAAGCACAGACACCATTGACGGGGGACTTATGGCGGATTGCATCTACATCTTGAACGGCCCGAACCTGAACTTGTTGGGCATGCGGGAGCCGGAGATTTACGGGTCCGACACGCTGGACGATATCGCCGCGCGTTTGGATGATCAGGCGCGTGAGGCTGGCGCGGAAATCGACTTTAGGCAATCGAACCATGAGGGGCATTTGATCGACTGGCTGCACGAAGCATCGGCGGAGGGGGCTAAAGCGGTAATCCTGAACGCCGGTGCTTATACCCACACATCGGTTGCCCTCTATGATGCCATCAAGACCATCACCGTGCCGGTTATTGAGGTCCATATCTCCAACCCGCACGCCCGCGAAGAATTCCGCCATCACAGCTTTATTTCGCCTGTGGCCAGCGGCGTCATTGTCGGTTTTGGCACCCATGGCTATAGCTTGGCACTGGATGCCGCATTGGCCCTTTAAGGCCACGACTTTGACAAGCGCGCCGTAGCGGCTTAAGGCGCGGCGCAATACATGATTTTGCGAAAGGGAGCTGTCCACATTATGTCGCAGGATAAAAACGGGGGCGCTATGAAAATTGATGTCAATCTGGTCCGTGAATTGGCCGAAATGTTAGGTGAGACCGGCCTGTCCGAAATTGAGGTAGAGGATGGCGACCGCAAGATTCGCGTAAGCCGCGCTGCACCTGCCGCGACGCAGGTTGCTTATGCACCCGCCCCCGCGGC
>JBGSSR010000134.1:0-3594 GCA_041736905.1 Sphingomonadaceae bacterium
GCCTGAAACAACTCGCCAATGCCTTGGGCTGCAAGGGGAAGGTTGTGGTGGGGGAGTAAGCCTACTTACTCCTTATACATCCCCGCCAATTTATCCGCATAGCGTTCCCGAATCTTATGCCGGCGGATTTTGAGGCTCGGCGTCATTTCTCCATTTTCAATCGAGAACGGCTCATCGGCAAATTCGAAACGGCGCACCTTTTCAATCACCGACATTTGCGCGTTGACGCGGTCCACGGCGGCGCGAATGGCGGCGCGGAAATCGGCGCTGTCTTGCAGCGCGGCAAGGTCATATTTCATCCCCTGCGCCTTCGCCCAATCCTGCGCCCATTCGGCATCGGGGACAATAAGCCCGGAAATATAAGGCTTACGGTCGCCCGCCACCATTGCCTGCGCAATTTCGGGTTGCAGGGTGAGCATCCCCTCCACCCGTTGCGGCGCGACATTGTCGCCCTTGTCATTGACGATGATGTCCTTTTTCCGGTCGGTAATCACAATCCGGCCGGCCGCATCCAGATGCCCAATATCGCCAGTGTGGAGCCAGCCGTCGATGATCGTCTTGTCCGTCTCCGGCTGGTTCCGCCAGTATCCGAGCATGACAAGTTCGCCGCGCACCAAAATCTCGCCATCCTCGGCAATCTTTACTTCGGTTCGAATAAGCGGCGGGCCGACGGTGTCCATTTTGATGCCAGCGGCGGGCCGGTTGCAGCTGATCACCGGGCCGCTTTCGGTCTGACCATATCCTTGCAACAGGGTCAGGCCCATGGAGTGAAAGAACACGCCAATGTCGGGGTTCAGCGGCGCGCCGCCGGAAATCATCGCCTTCATACGCCCGCCGAAACGCGCACGGATTTTCGGTTTGAACAATTTTTCGAGCACGAATCTTTTCGGCCCATCGAGCAAACGCCCGCGTCCGTCCAACTCCCGCTGCCCCACCGAAATCGCGGTCGCCATTAGCGTGTTGGGCAGCTTGCCTTGCTTTTCCACTGCCTTGATAATGCGCATGCGCAGCACCTCGAACAGGCGGGGGACGACGAACATGAGCGTGGGGCGCGTTTCCTCAATATTGGCGGCGAGCTTTTCCAAACCTTCGGAATAATAAATCTGCCCGCCCATCCCAATCGGCAGGAATTGGCCGCCGCTATGCTCATAGGAATGGGACAGCGGCAGGAAGGACAGGAACACTTCATCGCCCCAACCGAAATCTTCAATCACCGCCTGCGCCGCGCCCTCGACATTGTGCAGGATGCTGCCGTGACTTTGCATCACGCCGCGCGGGACGCCGCCGGTGCCGCTGGTGTAGATAAGGCAGGCGAGGCTTGTCCGTTGCAGGCTGGCGGTGGTTTCGTCCAGCAAAGCGAACGCAGAATCGCCGCCGTCCGCCACCAATGCCTTCCACCGGTGAAATTCAAAGCCGCTGGCCTGCGCCATTTTAAAGTCATCCATGCCGATAACATGGTCCACATTGCCCGCCGTTTGCACCGCATCGATGAGCGGCTTGGCGCGTTTTTCGTTGGATACGATAACCGCCCGCGCCTCGCTATTGTCCAAGATATGCCGATGGTCGGCGGCGGTGTTGGTGGTGTAGGCGGGTACGGTGACGCACCCCGCCGCCATGATGGCAAGATCGGCGATGCACCATTCGGGGCGGTTCTCCGACACCAACGCCACGCGCTCCCCCGGCTTCAGGCCCATCGCACGCAACGATTGCGCCAAGGCCGCAACCTGCCGCTCCGCCTCGGTCCAAGTCACCAGCGTCCAAGCGCCCGCCTTCTTCGCCCATAAAAATGGCGTGTCCCTGCGCACCGCCGCGCGCGCGCGGAACAGGGCGATGAGGTTGTTGTGTTGTTCGATTGCAGTGCCCTTAAAGCCTGCGCCTTTGATAGCAGCCACGCTGTTGCTCATCCTCTGCCGTTATCGCCTGGGGGGCATATGGTTGTTGTAGGCCAGATAAGCAAATCGAAAGCGGCGGGGCAAGGGGGGTTTCTTGCCCGCCGCGTCCGTTTTGCGTTATTCCCGCAATGCATTGCCCAGACCGCGCGGGTCGGCATGGCCCGTCCATCCGGTGGTGCTATACCACTGAACGCCGTTCACTTTCGATGGCAAGTCAGTGGCGACGACCGCTTGGCCATAAGCGCTCAAAGGCTCCTGCATCCCCTCCAACGCGCTGCCTTTTTCAATCAGCAGTGAACCGTTGCCGAAATAGATATTGGGCAGGGCAATGGCTTGGTCCAGCGGCAGGCCGAAATCCAGCACGCCAACCAATGTTTTGGCGACATGCATGATGATGCGCTTACCGCCCGCGGAACCCAGCGCAAGGATGGGTTTGCCGTCGGCATCATACACAATCGTGGGCGACATAGAGGACAAGGGACGCTTACCCCCCGCCACCGCATTGGCCACCATCGCGCCATCTTCGCCGACCGGCGCGAAGCTGAAATCGGTCAGTTCGTTGTTCAGGAAAAACCCGCCCGCAATCAACTGGCTGCCGAATGGTCCCTCAATCGTGCTGGTCATGCTGACCACATTGCCCGCCGCGTCAACGACGGTGAAGTGGGTTGTGCCCTCCTCCACTTCCGGTTCGGCAAAGCGCCATGGCGCGGCGTTTTTGGGCGTGCCCGCGGGATAATCGGTGCGGGCGACATCGGGGCTAATCAACGCCGACCGCTCCGTCAGATATTCGGGGTCAATCAGGCCCAACACCGGCACCTCGACAAAATCGGGGTCGCCCAAATAGGTGCCGCGATCGGCATAGGCCAGTTGCATCGATTGACCCAGCAAATGCCAGCTTTGCGGATTTTCGGGGCCGAGCGCGGCCATGTCGAATGGCTCCAACTGACCCAGTATTTGCATCACGGTGACGCCGCCGGACGAAGGCGGGCCCATGCCGCAAATTTTATAAACGCGGTACGCCATGCACACCGGCGGGCGTTCCTTCGCCATATAAGCAGTGAGATCGGTGGTGGTCATATCGCCGGGATTGACCTTTGCCGTGGTCACGTTGCGCACTATTTCCTGCGCCGTTTCGCCGGCATAGAACGCTTCAGGGCCAAGCTCGGCAACGCGCTCCAACGTGCGGGCGAGCGCGGGATTGTCGATCTCATCGCCTTCTTTTGCAGGCGCTCCATCGACCCAATAAATCGCCTTCGCATCGGGGAAGTCCACCCATAAGGGCGCAATTTGAGAGAGCCGCTCGGCCAGCGCGGCGTTCACTTCAAAACCGCCATCGGCCAATTGAATGGCGGGGACGAACAAATCCGCCCATGGCAATTTGCCCCATTTGCCATGCGCCTCCGCCATCAATGCGATGTTGCCCGGCACGCCGACCGACATGCCGCCGGGGAAGGCCTGCCGAAAGGGCAAGGGCTTGCCGTCCGCGCCCATAAACCGCGCGGCATTGGCCGCGGATGGTGCCATTTCGCGGCCATCAATCGTGCTAATCGCGCCGCTAGCGCCGTCATTATAGACGAAGAACCCGCCCCCCCCGATGCCGCTCGATTGCGGCTCTACCACGGTCAGCGCCAGCATGACGGCCAGCGCGGCGTCGGTGGCGTTGCCGCCCTGCTGCAAAATCCGCATCCCCGCGTTTGTGGCA
>JBGSSR010000105.1:0-2046 GCA_041736905.1 Sphingomonadaceae bacterium
ATACGGTCGGCGGCGACGTCCACCGGCGCGTTGCTGTTGTGGTTTTGCACGATTTGCGCAGGGGCCACCGCGCCATGCACGGCAAACACCGACAGCGCGCCCATGGCCGCATATTTCCAACTGTGCCGGTCGAATATCCGCATGGCTTGGCCTTTATCCCTCTTCCCGCTCATCGTAAAGCATTACCGTCGATGCGCAGGCGCGCGTTGCCTTGCAATACCACATCGCCGCTTTTCTGGTCCGCGAACAGGCTGTCTGCGCGGTAGGTGCCGAAACGCGTGGTCCCCGATACGCCGCCGTAAAGCCGCGCTTGCTCCTTGGCCAAATCCACATTCAGGCTGGCGGCGGAATAGGTGCCAAAGGGCAGGCTGCCCGACACCCCGCCCGAAAGGCCGAATTGCTGCGCCGCCCAATCGCCCGTTGCTGCGCCGGCCGACAGGCTGCTGTCCGCATCGCTGCCATCGACGCGGCCAGTGGAGGTGAGAGTTTTGCTGTCGATGTCCAATGACACGTCATTCGCGGTCAGGGCATAGCCGCTATCGCTGCTGAATTGCATCGGGCCGATAACGCGCACGGTGTTGGCGGTCACATCAAACGCCCCGCGCTGCGCCGAAACCTCCGCCGGTTTGCCGTTGAGCGAGAAACTGGCGAGCAGGCCGGACAATTCAATCACCTGCACCGCCGATGTTTTTTGGATCGCCGATTCGCCGCGCAGGGTGAAGGGGAAGCCTTCCTTATCCTGCCCGCGATACAATGCCGCCTCCACCTTCAACCGTTCGGGTGATTTCTCAACCGTGTTGCGGTCGAGCAGGAAGGAAAACTCGTTGCGGTCGGTCGCGGGCGAGATAACCAATATCGCCGCCAACACGCCAACGCCCGCGGGCAAGGCGACTCGCAGCACGCCGATGAGCCGGTCAAAACTGCCCCCCGGCGCGGCGAACGCCTGCCGCTTACTGCGTTCCAGATCGGCCAGTTGGGACATTGGGTTTCCTAGAGGGAGCGCGCGGGCCGTGAACTACATATGCGCAAATATGTCGTTTTCTGCCCAACCTTCAAGGTCTAACCGTGCGCGCACGGGTAGGAAGTCGAAACAGGCCTGCGCCAAATCCATCCGCCCTTCGCGTTTCAGGCGGGTTTCGAACTGCGCGACCAGACGGTGCAGGTAGCGCACATCGGACGCGGCATATTCGCGTTGCGCATCGGACAAATCGGGGCCGCCCCAGTCGGACGATTGCTGTTGCTTTGAGATTTCCGTGCCCAACATTTCGCGCACGATTTCTTTCAGGCCGTGGCGGTCAGTGTAGGTGCGGACCAATTTCGACGCGATTTTGGTGCAGAACACGGGCGCGGCGGTGACGCCGAGGTAAAACTCAATCGCGGCCAGATCAAAGCGGGCAAAGTGGTAATATTTGACGCGGGCGGGGTCGGCCAAAACCGCCTTCAGATTCGGGGCGGAATAGTCGCTGTCGGGGCCGAAGCGGACCAGATGCTCATTGCCGCTGCCATCGGAAATTTGCAGGACGCACAGGCGGTCACGCGGAGTGATGAGGCCCATGGTTTCGGTGTCCACCGCGACGGGGCCGTCGGCCAAAACGCCCTCTGGCAAGTCTTCCTCATGAAAATAAACCGCCATTCGCCGCCCTTTCTGACCTAAAAAATACTAAGCCGCCGCCATGGCGCATGTCGCGAAAAAGCGCAAGCGCAAGACCAAAAAACACACCCCCTTTCGCGCCTGTGAATAACTCTCGCTTATTGCCTGCGAATCCTGTATGATTGCACCATTCGGGGACATGATTCCCTGATTTGGGAAGGTGCGCATTTGGTCCCCAGCGCCCCCAATGTTGAATACGGGGCGTAATGAAGGTTATATTTCTACTATGAGTTTTGATCGCAACAAGCGAGGTCGCGGACGCGACAAGCGCGACGGTTTTGGTGAAGATAGTTTCGGCGGCTTTGACAATTCGCCCAGCTTTGGTGGCGGTGAGCGCAGCGGCGGCTATAACGACCGTGGCGGTTTTGGCGGTGGCGCACCTCGCGGTGGCGGCT
>JBGSSR010000080.1:0-2187 GCA_041736905.1 Sphingomonadaceae bacterium
TGCCCCCGCCTGCGCCGCGCCGCCGCCGGCCAATCCCTGCGGCGGTACCGCGCGGCGGTTGGATAGGATATTGGCGCGCATGGGTTCCAGAAAGCGGATATGCCGCTCCACCCCGCACCCGCCCTTATGCCGTCCCTTGCCGCCGGAACGTGCCCGAATGGCGAACCGCTCCACCCGCACGGGCAGGCGGGTTTCCAGGATTTCGGGATCGGTCAGGCGACTGTTCGTCATATGCGTTTGCACCGCATCGGTGCCGTCATGGTCCGGCCCCGCGCCGCTGCCGCCCGCGATGGTTTCATAATATTGGTGCGCGTCGTTACCGAAGGTGAAATTGTTCATGGTGCCTTGGGATGGCGCAAGGCGTCCGGTGGCGGCGAATAGGGCGTCGGTGATGACTTGGCTGGTCTCCACATTGCCCGCGACCACGGCGGCGGGGGAGCGGGGGGATAGCATGGACCCCTCTGGCACCACCAACGTCACGGGGCGCAGGCACCCGTCGTTCATCGGGATAGCGTCGTCAATCAACGTGCGCAGGACATAGAGCGCGGCGGCGCGGGTGATGCTGACCGGGGCATTGAAATTATCCTCCCGCTGCACGCTGGTCCCCGTGAAGTCGAACACGGCGGAGCGGGCGACTTTATCGACGCGCACCGCTACGTGAATCTCCGCGCCATTATCCATGGGATAGGTGAACGCGCCATCGCTGAGCGTCCCGATGAGCCGCCGCACGCTCTCTTCCGCATTGGCGAGGACGTGGTTCATATAGGCGGCGATTATCTCTGCGCCTTGCTCCGTCGCCGCCGCGATGAGCAATTCCGCCCCGCGGGTGCAGGCGGCGAGTTGCGCCTTCAGGTCGGATATATTCCGGTCCGCCGCGCGCGAGGGCAGGGGGCCGGAAGACAGCGCGGCGCGCATGTCTGCTTCGCACAGACGCCCCTCATCGACCAATAAAAGGTTGTCGAGCAACACGCCCTCATCGGCTATCGTGCGGCTGTCGGGTGGCATAGAGCCCGGGGCTATGCCGCCAATGTCGGCATGGTGACCGCGCGCCGCGACGAATGCGTCCGGGGCGATGCTTTCGGCTAAGTAAAACACCGGCATGATGACGGTAATATCGGGCAAATGTGTGCCGCCGTGATAGGGATCGTTGAGCACATAGGCATCGCTGCGCCGTATCCCGCGTCCGTCTTTGGCATCGCCACGCGTGTCCAGTATGCGCCGGATGCTGTCCCCCATGCTGCCCAAATGCACGGGGATATGCGGCGCATTGGCGATGAGCGCGCCGGTGGCGTCGAAGAGCGCGCAGGAGAAATCGAGCCGTTCCTTGATATTCACCGATGTCGCGGTGGATTGCAGGACAAGGCCCATTTCCTCCGCAATCGCCATGAAGCGGTTGTTGAAAATCTCCAGCCTTACGGGGTCCACCTCCGTCCCCGCCGCGCGTTCTCGCTTAAGGGGGGTGGTGCGGGTGAGAATAAGGCTGCTATCATTGCCCCGCACCGCTTGCCAGCCATCCTCAACCACGGTGGTGGATCCAGGGTCGATGATCAGCGCGGGGCCATGTATGGGCGCGTCTGTCGGGATGGCAGAGCGGTGCAGGGTGGGCCAAGTGCCGGATGGCGCGCTGGCGGTGTCCTCACTAACAACCACGGGCCCATCGAACCGTCCCGTACCGCCAAGGGCCTCAACGCTTAGCGCGTCTAATAAGATTGCGGCATGTTCGTCGGAATAGCCGAATCGTTGCCGGTGAAGGGCGCGGAACGCCGCGTCCATTTCCTCCGCTGATGTGACGGCAATGGGCAGGACGCTGTCCGACCCCTCAAACCGCATTCGTGCCGTGGCGTGGGTGGTAATGCTTTCGGGGGAAAGCCCCTGCACGGTGAGGGCCGTCCGCGCTTCGACTTCCAACGCCGCCAACGCGTCCCCAAATTCCTCGTTCAGGGGGCGCAAAACACTCACCTCCCGCATCGCCTTCACCGGTGCGAGGCCAATGCCATAGGCCGATAGCATCCCCGCCAAGGGATGCACCAACACCGTCTCCATGCCCAAGGCATCGGCGACCCTCGTCGCGTGTTGCCCACCCGCGCCGCCGAAGCAGGCGAGGGCATATTGCGTCACATCATAGCCGCGCGCGACACTGATTTTTCGGATAGCTTGCGCCATATTGTCGATGGCGATGGCGAGGAA
>JBGSSR010000101.1:0-3753 GCA_041736905.1 Sphingomonadaceae bacterium
GCGCGCGTGAGAGGATTTCAGGGGACTGGCGACCTCACGAAATCCGATGCGATGATGGCAACATTGAAGCATTTCGTTGCTTATGGTGCCGCTGAAGCAGGGCTAGATTACGCCAGCGTTGACCTCTCCCGCCGCGCGTTGGAGGACATATATTTTCCGCCCTTCCGCGCCGGATTGGACGCGGGCGCGGGCACCATCATGGCGGCCTTTAACGAAGTGTCCGGCATCCCTGCGCATGGCAACAGCTGGCTGATGCGCGACATTTTGCGGCGGCAATGGGGTTTTGAAGGCCTGATCGTTTCCGATTACACCGGCGATGCGGAGCTTATCGACCATGGCTTTGCCGATGGCCCGCGTGACGCGGCGCGGATCGCGTTTCTGGCCGGTGTCGATATGAGCATGACCAGCGGCCTGTACCGCGAACACCTCCCCGATTTGGTGCGCAGCGGCGAAGTGCCCGAGGCGCGTGTGGATGAGGCGGTGCAACGGGTGTTGGAACTGAAAGAAAAACTCGGCCTGTTTGACGACCCGTTTAACCGGCTGAATGGCCCTGCCCTTGCCGCCAATGGGCCAGCGTTTCGGCCATTGGCGCGAGAGGCCGCGCAAAAATCGGCGGTATTGCTCAAGAACGACGCCGCCCTCTTGCCGCTGTCCAAAGATGCACGCATCGCGCTTATCGGGCCAAGTGTCGAGAGCCAAGAGGACCAAAACGGTAGCTGGATTTTGTTCGGTACGCCCAAGGACACGACGCCACTCTCCGACGTTATGCGGCGGACTTTGACCAATCCAGCGCAGTTGACCGTTGCACGCGGGTGCGACACCAACGCGGCGGTTGATGGCGGCGTGGACTCCGCCCTTGCTGCAGCAAAAGACGCCGACGTCATCGTTCTGGTCATCGGCGAAAGCGAGCGGATGGCGGGCGAGTCGAAATCACGGACGACGATAACGATACCTGAGCCTCAACGCGACCTCGCCGCCGCGCTTGCCGCAACGGGCAAGCCGATAGTGGTGGTGTTGAAGTCGGCGCGTGCGTTGGTGCTGGATGACACCGTCGCGGGGGCCGACGCCATCCTGCTTGGTTGGTTTCTTGGTACAGAACAAAGTCAGGCCTATTGCGACCTGCTCTTCGGCGATGCCAGCCCCAGCGGCCGCTTGCCCATCAGCTTCCCACGCACCGATGGGCAACAACCCTTCCACTACGCCCGCAAGGCCAGCGGTAGGCCGGTCATCCCCGCCAATCCGGATCAGGAATATCGCGCACGGTATTTGGATACGCTGCACACCGCCGCATTCCCGTTTGGCCATGGGTTGACCTATGGCGACATTGTGTATGGCGCAGCGGACGTCGGCGATGGCGTTTTGCCGTGGAATGGCACGTTGCAGGCCAGCGTCGCCCTCGCCAACAAAGGCACCCGCCCCGCACGCGAATTGGTGCAACTTTACATTCGAGATAAAGTGGCCAGCGTGACGCAACCCATTCGCCGCTTGATTGATTTTCACGCCGTGGACTTGGCAGCAGGCGAAGAACGTACTGTGCGCTTCACCATCCGCCGCGACCAATTGCTGTTCAGCGGGGTTGAGTATGACATGACGGTTGAGCCGGGCCAATTCGACCTGTGGATTGCACCCAATGCAGAGGCAGGTGAAGCGGTCAGTTTCCGGTTGGCGGCGGGGTAATATTTATCCGCGCGACAGGCGGACCAACGCCTCATCCAACGCTGACAGGAACCGCGATCGGTCGGTTTTGCTGAACGGTGCGGGGCCGCCAATGGCATCACCGCCAGCGCGCAAATCCGCCATAATCGCCCGCGTCGCAATCGCCGCGCCAATCGAATTTTCGGTGAAGGGCTTGCCCGTAGGGGACAGCACGACCGCGCCTGCCTTCAAACATCGGTCGGCCAGCAATATGTCGGCGGTGATGCACACCGAGTCCGGCGCGGCGTTCTCGGCAATCCAGTCATCGGCAGCGTCGAAACCATCGCTGACCACTACGCGGCTGATAAGATCATGCGCCGGAATGCGAATGTGCGCATTGCTGACGATGACGACGGGGACGGACCGGCGGAAGGCGACTTTGTAAATCTCCTCCTTCACCGGACAGGCATCGGCATCGACCAGGATGCGCGGCATATCTGTTACGCTTTGCCCTTGTAAGGATTACCCTTGCCCTTCGGCTTGCCGCCCGCTTGCGGGGGTGGCCCGCCGGAGGGGCGATCCTTATATTGGCGCGGCGCACGGGTTGGGCGCGCCTCATACTTACCACCTTCGCGGCGCGGCCCGTCGCTGTTATCACGGCGCCCATCTTGGCGGCGATTGTTGCGCGCTTCCTCACGCGGCTTGCCTTGCACGGCGATGATTTCCACATCCTCATCGTCGCCCGCCGTGCGCTTCAGCGCATCGACAAAGCGCGCCGCAACGGGGCCAGCGATTTCAAACATCGTCTCATCGGCGGCCATGCGGATGGCACCAATATCCTGCCGCGTAACATGGCCACGGCGGCAGATGAGCGGCAAAATCCAACGCGGGTCGGCATTCTGACGACGACCGGCGTTCAGGCGGAACCATGCGCTGCCCTCAAAACCCGGACGAACGCCATTTTTCTGCGGCGTGTCGGATTGCGGGATCAGCTCCTCCGCCTTTGGCATCCGCGAACGGTGCGCGTGGACAAGCGCGGCGGCGATATCTTCGGGGGTTCGTTCCGCCATCACTTGCGCGGCCAGTTCGCGGTCCTCATCCTCAAATTCGATGGGGGCAAGCAACGCCTCCAACAAGCGCGCCCCATCGGCCTTGCGAATATCGGCGGCGGTTGGCACCTTCACCCAATGCGCCTCAATTTGCGCACCGCGAAGCATGCTTTCGACGCGTTTACGGCGCGGATAGGGGACCAGCAGAACCGCCGTCCCCTTCTTCCCCGCGCGGCCTGTACGGCCCGACCTATGCTGCAACGTCTCAGCATCGCGGGGGATTTCGACATGCACTACCAGGGTCAGGCTAGGCAAATCGATACCGCGCGCGGCAACGTCGGTGGCGACGCAAACACGGGCGCGTTTATCACGCAGCGCCTGCAACGCGGTGTTACGTTCATTCTGGCTATGCTCACCCGACAGCGCCACGGCGTCAAAACCGCGCTCAATCAGGCTGGCGTGCAAATGGCGGACGTTATCGCGGGTGGCGCAAAACAGCATCGCGGTTTCGGCATCATGGAAACGCAGCAGGTTAACGACGGCATTTTCAATATCAGCGGGCGCAATCGCCATCGCCTGATACTCAATATCGCCGTGCCCGCGTCCGCTTTCGACCGTCGAAATGCGCAGCGCATCGCGTTGATAGCGTTTGGCCAGCGACACAATTGGCTTCGGCATCGTTGCGGAAAACAGCATGGTCCGGCGGCCATCGGGGGTTGCGTCAAGCAAACCCTCTAAATCATCGCGGAAGCCCATGTCGAGCATTTCGTCTGCCTCATCCAGCACCGCGACTTTCAGCGATTGCAGCATCAGCGCGCCGCGTTCCAAATGGTCACGCAAACGGCCCGGTGTGCCGACAACGATGTGCGCGCCGGAGTTCAGCGCGCGGCGTTCTTTCGACGCATCCATGCCGCCAACACAGGTGGTGACGCGCACGCCCGCGGCCTGATACAGCCACATGAGTTCGCGGCTAACCTGCAACGCCAATTCGCGCGTGGGGGCGATAATGAGCGCCAAGGGCGATCCGGCGCGCGGCGGCGTGCCATCCTCGCCCAGCAATTCGGGGGCC
>JBGSSR010000110.1:0-1940 GCA_041736905.1 Sphingomonadaceae bacterium
GCCGCCGCCATCGCACGCGTCGCCGACGGGGTCGTGGTCGGCAGCGCGATTGTCGATATTATCGCGGAACACGGCGATGCCGCCGCTAGCCATGTTCAGGCCTATGTCGCCACCTTGGCACATGCCGTCCACACTGCCCGAGGAGCAACCCAATGAGCTGGATCAAACGCGTTCGCAACGCCCTGCCCTTCGTCGACAAGCGGGAGACGCCCGACAATTTGTGGCACAAATGCACCGGCTGTGCGCAGATGATCTTCACCAAGGAGTGGGACGAAAACCTGTCTGTCTGCCCCAAATGCGACCATCATGGACGCATCGGGCCGAAAGCCCGGTTTGCGGCGCTTTTCGGTAACGGCGCGTATCGCACCCTGCCCGTGCCGACGGTCAAGGAAGACCCGCTGAAATTCCGGGACACCAAACGCTATACCGACCGGATTAAGGCGGCGCGCACGGCGACGGGCGATCAGGATGCGTTGATAAACGCCGTCGGCGCGTTGGAGGGTCAAACCGTTGTCGTCGGCGTGCAAAACTTCGCCTTCATGGGCGGATCGATGGGCATGGCCGTGGGTGAAGCATTTGTGCAGGGCTGTGAGGAGGCCATCAGCCAACACGCCCCCTATATCATCTTCACCGCCGCCGGTGGCGCACGGATGCAGGAGGGGATACTCTCGCTCATGCAAATGCCGCGCAGCACGGTGGCGATTGAGCGGCTGTACGACGCAGGCCTGCCCTATATCGTCGTGCTGACCGACCCCACGACCGGCGGCGTGACCGCGAGTTACGCGATGCTGGGCGATGTGCAGATTGCCGAGCCGAACGCGCTGATCGGCTTTGCGGGGCAGCGGGTGATTGAGCAAACAATCCGCGAAAAGCTGCCCGAAGGGTTCCAGCGGGCCGAATATCTGCTCGACCATGGCATGATCGACATGGTGGTGGCGCGCAAAGATTTACCCGCGACATTGGCGCAGGTGGCGGGGTATTTGATGGCGGGGAAGAAGGCGGCTTGATAGACCAAAGCCGTCATGCTGAACTTGTTTCAGCATCCATCTGTCGTCCATCCCCGTCGTCCGCTTGGTAAACCGAGGGTTGGACCCTGAAACAAGTTCAGGGTGACGATGCTTTTAATTGGGACTGAGCGTTTCATGGCCGACCACGCGACATCCGAAAACGCCACCGTTCAGGCGCAACTCGACCGCCTCGCCGCGCTGTCGCCGGGGCGAGATGTGTTGGGGTTGGAGCGGATACGCGAATTGTGCGCCCGCCTCGGCAATCCGCAAGACGCCCCGCCCCCCGTGTTCCACGTCGCGGGGACGAATGGCAAGGGCAGCACCTGTGCCTTTTTGCGCGCAATTTTGGAGGCTGACGGGCGCACCGTCCACGCCTATGCCAGCCCGCATTTGGTGCGGTTTAATGAGCGGATCAGGGTGGCGGGCAGACTCATCACCGACGACGCAATTGCCGCCGTGTTGGCCGAGGTGCTCGACGTGGCCGAAGGGCTAAACGCCAGCTTCTTCGAAATCACCACCGCCGCCGCTTTCCTCGCCTTTGCACGCACCCCCGCCGATGCGTGCATTATTGAGGTCGGTTTGGGCGGGCGGCTTGATGCGACCAACATCATCGCCGCGCCTGCTGTGTGCGGGATAGCGACGCTCGGCATCGATCATGAAGGGTTCCTTCTCGCACCGGAAGAAGGCACGCCCAGCGAACCAATGGCGCGGATAGGCTTTGAAAAGGCGGGCATTGCCAAGGCCGGTGCGCCGTTGGTGGTTTCCGATTACGCCCCCCATGTACGAGATTCCGTGGCCGCGCAGGCCGAAGCGGCGGGCGCGCAACTGATTGAAAAAGGGCGCGATTGGAACGCACGGGTGGTGGGCGATGCGCTCCATTACAGCGACGCGGCTGGCGCGCTTACCCTGCCGCTCCCCGCGATGCGGGGGGCA
>JBGSSR010000135.1:0-15018 GCA_041736905.1 Sphingomonadaceae bacterium
TTAGCGCCGACGCCCTGCCCGACACCGCGCCGCCGTCTCGCCCCCATGGGCCGCAACGCGACCTGACGAAAGGGCCGGTGGCGACCACGTTGTTGCTGTTTGCACTGCCCTCGCTGGGCGTCAACATCCTGCAATCGGTTAACCACTCCATCAACAGCGTGTGGATTGGCCGGTTTCTGGGCGAGGAAGCGCTGGCCGCAACCGCCAATTCCGGCATGGTCATGTTCCTGATGCTGGCGGCGTTGTTCGGCTTTTCGATGGCGACAACCATCCTGATCGGCCAATATACGGGGCGCGGTGACATCGTCAAAGTGCGGCGCACCTTAGGCAGTTCGGTGTCGTTGTTCTTCCTGTCGGGAGTCAGCATCGCTGCCGCCGGATGGGTGTTCGCGCCCGACATCTTGGCCGCTTTGGGTACGCCAAAGGGCGCTTCAGAATTGGCGCTTAGCTATTTGCGCGTCATGTTCCTGTCCATGCCGACCAGTTTCGTGATGATTTTATTGTCCTCGTCCCTGCGTGGAGTCGGCGATTCGATCACGCCAATGTGGGCCACGATTGCCAATGTGGCTTTGGACGTCGTTCTCAACCCATTGTTTATTTTGGGATGGGGTGTCGTCCCCGCCATGGGAATAGCGGGCAGTGCGATGGCCACGGTCGTCGCGGGCCTTATCGCTACGGCTTTCCTTATCACGCGCATTTATCGGCAAGACGCCCCTATCCGATTGCGCGGGGCGGAATGGGCCTATTTGCGCCCACGTGCCGCGTTCCTTGGCCCGATCACACGCATGGGCCTTCCGATGGGCCTAAGCATGATTATCATGTCTCTATCGGCCCTCGTGATGATTGCGCTTATCAATCGGGAGGGCGTGAATACCACAGCGGCCTATGGCGTGCTGAACCAGTTGTGGAATTATGTCACCATGCCCGCCGTCGCCGTGGGCAGCGCGGTGAGCGCTATGGCGGCGCAGAATATCGGCGCAAACCGGTGGGACCGCGTGGGGCGGATTGCCTTGGCGGGCAGCGGGATTAACATCGCCATGTCGGCGGCGATTTTGGGCGCGATGACCCTGTTCGCGCGGCCCATACTTGGCTTGTTCCTGCCCGGTGCTACGGAAGCGGTGGAGATCGCCATCCACATCAATCACATGATCGGCTGGACCTTTGTCGTTATGGGCGTGTCGATGGTGGTGACGTTCCTAGTCAGGGCCAATGGCGCGGTGTGGTGGCCGTTGATTATCCTCGTCATCGCCGCGGTGGTGGTGCGATTCAGCATTGGATTTGGCTTGTATGAGCGCATGGGAGCGGACGCAATTTGGTGGGCGTTTATCGCCACCTCAGTTACGTCGATGGTCCTTTCCTTGCTCTATTACCACTTTGGCAATTGGCGTGAATTGTCGCCAATTAGGCGTGGGAACTAGTTAAAAAAGTCGTGAATTCGTCCACGGCGGCGCGGTCGGTGCGGATGGTGTTCACCTTTTCCGTCTGGTCGGGATGGCCCAAGGCAAGGCCGGACCAGAGGATATGGTCATCGCCAAGGCCGAAGTACGCCTTTACCGTCGGCGCAAACATGGCCCAGCTTTCCTGCGGACAGGTGGCAAGACCCGCCTCCACCGCCAGCAACATGACGTTCTGCATTAACATGCCGCAATCGGCCCATTGCGCGGGGCCGAACCGTTTGTCGATGGAGAAAAATAGTCCCACCGGCGCACCGAAAAATTCATAATTGCGCGCCACCGCTGCCGCCCGCGCCGCTTTATCCTCTCGCGCTATGTCCAACAGGCCGAACATTTTCGCACCCAATTTGCTATAGCGATCGGCGATCTCAGGCCACATAGGGTCCGGTTGGATGGGATATTCTGGCTCCTCCTGCGCGCCCGCCGCCGCCTTTGCCATCACGGTTTGGACCAGCGCATCGCGGGCCGCGCCGCTGACCACATGGATGCGCCACGGTTGGAAATTGCACCCCGTAGCGGCGCGCGATGCCTTAGCCAATATCTCCCTCACTTGCCCCATGTCGACGGCATCGGGCAGGAAGGCACGAACGGAATTGCGCGCCATAATGGCGTCGGTGACGGACATATTGGTCATGGATTACCCTTGAAAATTGCGAATCATTTGCTTGGCAATGACCAACTGTAATATTTGCGATGTGCCCTCATAGATGCGGTAAATGCGGGCGTCGCGAAAGAAACGCTCGGCCAGATATTCTTGCAAATATCCCGCACCGCCGTGGATTTGCACGACGCGGTCCACCACACGGCCGCACATTTCACTGGCAAAGAGTTTGAACGCGGCGGCCTCCATTGTGGCGCGCTCGCCCGTGTCAGCCTTGGCACAGGCATCGCGCATCATGGCGGCGGCGGCGTAGATTTCCATTTGGCTGTCGGCCAGCATCGCCTGAATCAGTTGGAATTGCGCAATCGGTTCGCCGAAGGCTTTGCGCTCCATGGCGTAGCGCAGGCCAGTATCGAGCGCACGTTCGGCGTATCCCAATGCCGCCGCGCCGACGGAAAGCCGCCCGCTATCGAGGCTTTGCATCGCCGCCATAAAGCCTTTACCCTCCTCAAGGCCGAGCAGGTTGCGCGCGGGGACGCGGACGTTGTCGAGGATTACGTCGCAAATCTGCGACCCCTTTTGACCCATTTTCTTGTCGGGCGAACCCAGTGAGATGCCCGCCGATTTCATATCGACAAGAAACCCGCTGACATGCGCATTTTTGGGCAGATTGTCCGCGCTGGTCCGCGCCATAATGAGCGCCATATCGGCATAGGTTGCATTCGTGATGTAGCGTTTCGTGCCGGTCAGGACATAGTCATCACCGTCACGTACGGCGCGCGTTTTCAAATTGGCACTATCCGACCCACTGTCGGGTTCGGTAAGGCCAAAGCACGCAATTTCTCCAGCGACCGACCGCGTCAGCCACTCTTCGCGCTGCGCCTCCGTCCCACCTTTTTTCAACGCGGTGGTGAACATGCCCGTGTTGATGGACAGCAATGACCGGAACGCGGGCGAGGCCCAGCTAATTTCCCGCATGGTGGCAATATATTGTGTCAGGCTCATATCGACCCCGCCCTGCGCCTCTGCAACGGTCAAACCAAACAAGCCCAAATCGACCAATTCGCGATGGATTTCGGCGGGCACACGGTCGGTCGCTGTGACTTCCTCTTCCGCCGGAACCAACCGTTCGCGAACGTATCGGCGCAGTTGGTCGAGAAAGGCCTCAAACGTCTCCGAATCCATACCCTGATTTTGAATGGGGCTAGTCATGCGCATAATCTCCGTATCGAATTTAGAAACCCAATACCGGAAAACAAGAGACAATGCCAGATACGTGGCACATATTTTATCCGCGTTTGGCCTTTCCAAGAGGTTCGGACAATACTGGATAGCCATGCCCATCTGGGATGCAGATGTGCGGCCCATCGGGAAACTCGCCCATAAAGGTCACAATGGTCCGTACGGGATACGCATGAGCATGGTCGGCGGCCTCGGCGAAGCTGCTGAACAGCGCCAACCGGTCCAAATTGCGCCGTGTGGGGAAGATAATGTGTAATTCATCCGCAGCATCGCGCATGATGATTTCCTGTGCGCTCGCCCAAAACAAATGGCTATTTTCCGACGCATCGACCACGCCATCCTGTCGCACATGGGTCGCGTCGGCAATATAGAAGCGCGTGTCATAGCGCCGCTTTGCCTCCACCGGCGGCTCCCAACGCGCCCATGGAATGAGGAGGTCAAGCCGCAGAGACCATTGCTGCGCCGCGCAAATGGCGGCGAACGTCGCGCCATCATGCAAGGCAGACCGTGCCTCAGCGATGCTTTGCGCATCTTTTTGCCCCTCAATCGCGATTGCAAGCCCGGTTTCCTCTAGCGTTTCGCGGATGGCGGCAATGCGCGCGGCGGCGTCATCAATGGGAAGGTTATGCCCGCCCAACTCCGCCATTGCCTCGGCAAAGGCCAAATCGGCGGCATCGACACCGCCGCCGGGGAACACCGCCGCACCTGCGGCAAAGGCCATCGCGGCGGATCGTTCGACCATCAGGATTTCGGGGCAATCCATGCCCTCCCGCGCCCGCATTAGGATCAAGGTGGCGGCGGGGCGTGGGATTGCAGGTAAGTCGTTCATAGTGCCATTAAAAGCATCATTCACGCGCGCTGACCAGTGGGTTGTTGCGCGTTGCCACGGTGTCGCGCTAGGACATGACATGGCCATCGACTTGAAATTGCTGCTCAACGCCTATCGCCATGGCATTTTCCCGATGGCGGATGCGGCGGGAAATGCACCGACCTATTGGGTTGAGCCCAAAACGCGGGCGATTATCCCTTTGGTTGGCCTGCATATTTCGGCATCGTTGAAAAAGGCCGTGAGGCAGGACCGATTTCGGGTGACCAGCGATACGGCGTTTGAGCGGGTGATCGATCTTTGCGCTGAACCCGCCGCGGACCGTGATGGCACGTGGATTAACGACGAAATTCGCACCGCCTTCATCGCCCTAAACGCACGCGGCATGGCGCATAGCGTGGAGTGTTGGCAGGGCGACGAATTGGTCGGTGGGCTCTATGGATTGGCCAGCGGCGGGCTATTTTGCGGCGAATCCATGTTCTCACGCGCCACCGACGCGTCGAAAGTGGCGCTGGTGTGGCTAGTCGCGCGAATGCGGTTGGGCGGTTTCACGTTGCTGGATTGCCAGTTCATGACCGATCATTTGGGAAGCCTCGGCGCTGTTGAAATAGCGCAATCAGACTATGTTACACGCGCCGCCAAGGCCATCGATGGCGGTTATTCGGCTTCGGCGTCTTCGGCAACCGGCTCTGGCGCGGGTTCTTCTTCAACCTCTGGCTCTGGTTCCGGCGCAGCAGGCGCAGGAGCCGTGCGCCGGGTCGGGGCCGATTGGTTCGCATTGGATCGCGTGTTGGCGGCTGCGGGCTGTGCAGTTGGCGTTGCGGGCACCTCCTCGTCCTCAACCGGCGCGTCCTTAAGCCCCAGCGCGACGGGCGGTTTATCCTCGCCCGGGAAAGTCATTCTGCAATCCTTCACCCAGACATCATAAACGGGGTGCTGCACCACATTTTTCGCTGGATTTTCCTTGAATAACCAACCGGAAAACGCCCAGCGCCAAGCATCCTGCTGCTCCGTCACGCTGCGTTCGTTGACGATCAGTTGCACGAAAATGCCAATGTCGGGATGCGTTTCCCATGGCTGCGTCCGCTCACACGCGCGCACGCGGATGACCAGTTCGTCACCGATGCGAAGCGCTTGTCCGGGCTTCAATTCAATATCGCGAGTGTTGCCGTTTCGCTTATTGAGCAATCCGACTACGGCAACACGCTGCGCCATAGGTGTGCCAGGCATGTCGGCGATTTCTTGCGGCGCAGTGCCAGCGGCCTTTTTCGCAGTCGGCTTGGCCTTTTCCTCGGCCGTATCGCCGCCCAATCCGCACGCGGATAAGAGCACGGCGGTCGCCGCCACAAAGCCAAAAAGCCGGAACCGCGCCATCGGAATCAGACGCCTTCTGGCGACCAAGCCTCATAATCGCCAGTGGCCTTGGCACGGTGCTCGCCTTTTCCGATGGCTCCCGCGGGGTGGTAAGCCGAATCAGTACCGGTAGCGTTGCCGATTTGCGGCTTCTGCCACGTCTTTACCGGCGGCAAATAATCCTCAGGCGTGCCATCATGGGTGTGGTGCAGCCAGCCATGCCATTCGGCGGCAACGCGGCTGGCGTCGTTCGACCCTTTATACAGCACCCAACGGCGCTTGCCATCGCGGCTTTCATGGTAAGTGTTGCCCGTGGGATCCTCACCCACGCGGCGGCCATTGCGCGCGCTCCACAACAAAGTTCCGATGGTCGCGCCATCCCACCAAGTGAAAATCTTACCAAGTATCGACATAGGCCAGTCAATTAGTCCCAAGGCGCAATGCGCGCAACAAAAAAGGCCGTGCCATTAAGGCAATCGGCGCATGGTGTCGCCGGGCTTCAACCCCAACTCCGCTGCGCGGCCACCGGCGAGTTCAAGGACATATCCCACTTTGCCCTTGGACAAGATAGGCGTGAGTGATGTCGGCTCGGCATTGGCGGCGATGGATTCAATGGCGCCGTCCGATTGCACATAAATGATATCAAGCGGGATGTAGGTGTTTTTCATCCAGAAACTGGCCTGCTTTTGCGTTGGGAATGGAAACAACATGCCCTTGTTCGGCGCAAGTTCAGTGCGGAACATCATGCCTTTGGCTTGCTCTTGCGGGGTGGCGGCGATTTCGACGGTTATCGGAATGGTCTTGCCACCTGTTTTCAGACAAATGACCTCTTGCGTTAGGCCAGCGGGCGAAGGCTCCGTCAATTTGGCTGGCGCGCAGATTTGTCCGGCACCCTCCCCCTTGGCCTGTGCCAATTCGGGGGACGAGCACGCCGCTAACGTCGCAAAGCCCAGTGTCAGCGCGATGCCCAATTGTTTGAACAAAGGACGGGATTTAACGTTGAGGTTCGACATAACGATGGCCTTTTAGCGCAAGGGATTATCGTTACCCCTTAAACCTAAGGCTGCCGGAAACCAACCGCCAATTGAGCCTTTATTTGCCAGTAACCGCGTCTAGTTCGGTTATATCTAACGCGATTGGCCCGCGATTGCTTTGCGCAATTTTGACGAAAAAGCGTGCGCCGGGTTCGGCATATTCCATGCCGATTTCGCGCAAGGATTCGATATGAAAGAATATATCGCGTTCTTCGCCATCCACGACCATAAAGCCGTAGCCCTTCACGCGGCTAAACCATTTGACCTCTGCGCCTACCAATGCAGCATCATCGGCCAATTGAATATCGCGGTCGGCGAGCTTAGCCAAGGCATTGCCCCTTGGCGCGCGGGGCAATTGCGTTTGCGATACAGTGAAATTTAGGATTTCTGCAACGAACAGCCCACGCTGACCGGTGCCAGGAATGAATTCTATCGTGCTATCATCAGGCAAATCGCGCCGACCGGACGGCTCAAGAGTTGAACTGCGCAGCAAATAATCCTGTTCGCCATCATCGGCGATAACTACGACAAAGCCGAAACCGCGCTTTCGATCAAACCATTTGACGCGCCCGTGCAGGCAGTCGGCAGTTGCGTCTATAGGCTGCGCGTCGTCATTCGGCACGTACTGCTCCATCCAAACGGTTCTAGGGGCCCCTTACGCGCCAATTCCGACAAACACCGACCCATCTTATGATGAATCGTTTCATTTGGCGTTACCGGTTTGAATTTTCCAAATTCCCCAATTGGGGCGAATGGGTATTAAATGTCGCAGCAACTGGCAAGGCGTTTCCTTACCAAAAAGTAACGACCGCCGGAAAACTTTGCTTAAATTCTGCGCAGTCCTTCAATACGCTGATATATTTGGCCTAAAAATCAGGAATACATCCAGGCTCCGCGTTCACCAATTTGCGCACAATATCAAAGTCATGGCCGGCGCGCAACATTTGTGCCGTTTGCTTGCGGCGAAGATCGGGGTCTGCAATCGATTTACCGTAGGGCCCTATCCGTTTTCTGCGCGCAAACGTGATGGCGGCGGCTTTTCTGTCCACTGCCTCCAGTTTTCCGGCATCGAAATCGTCAGAATCCGCCTCACTTTCCTCGATTCGCAACAAATCAGCGCGCAACGACTCGTCGATCCCATTGGCGCGCAGATCCTGTTCAATGCGGCGGTGTCCATAGCCCCTGCCCGCCAATCCGTGCGCGCGCATTTGAGCGTAGCTGCTGTCACTGATATAGCCCAATTCCTCAAATTCTTGCGCCAACGCCGCCAAATCCGCAGGCGGCGCGCCCTCGGCCCAACCAACTTCGCCGATTTTGCGCGACAAATACCGCACCAACCGCGCCTTACTCGTCGCATAGCGCCCAACATAATTCAGCGCCAGATCGCGCAACCGCCGCGCGTCCATGGGCGGTCGTTGTTTCTTTTCACGCTGATACCCTGCCATGATGACGAACCTATGGTTAAACCTGCCTTGATTGTGCCACAGTCGAGTCGAAATTTGAACGCGCCTTTTCGGGTAAAGAGGAGCAATAAACGATAATAGCGGGTCATATTCTGTTCAGCCAACAGCGCGCATTCGGGGCGGCTTATGAACAGGTGCAGGCGTAACGGCGCCGCGTTCCCGCTTTAGCCGCCGTTTTCGGCGCAATGTGAAGGACGAATATGAGCAATCTTAGCCCCGTGGCCGACGTGATGGACACCAATGGCGTCGCCCCCGTGCTGACATCGACGCCGACGCACGACGACTTACCTCGCCGATTGTCCGACTTTGCGACTTTGGGTGAGGCATTGGATTATGCAGCGTCGGGCAAGCGTGGCCTGAATTTCCACGACATGCGCGGCAATTTGGCCCGGCCTTACCCGTTTAGCGAGATGCGCGAAGATGCGTTGGCGGTGGCCTATCGCCTGATTGCACACGGCGTGAAGCCGGAGGACCGGATTGCCATCGTTGCGGGAACCGGCCCCGATTTCGCGGCGTTGTTCTTCGGCTGCGTCTACGCGGGTGCGTGGCCGGTGCCGTTGCCCCTCCCCACCAGCTTTGGCGGGCGCGAATCCTATGTGGACCAATTGGCGGTGCAATTGTCGTCATGCGATCCCTCCATCTTGTTCTTTCCGCCCGAACTCGCCGATATGGCGGGTGAAGCAGCGTTGCGCGAGAATGTGCAGGGGCTGGATTGGGCATCGTTTAATGCGGCCGAAGCGGCGGAAACCCCTCTACCCGCCGCCGACACCAATGCCGTATGCTATTTGCAATATAGCAGCGGCTCAACCCGCTTCCCGCATGGTGTTGCGGTGACGCATAAGGCGCTGCTGAACAACCTGTCCGCGCATAGCCACGGGATGGAGGTCACCGACACCGACCGTTGCGTGTCGTGGTTGCCATGGTATCACGACATGGGCCTTGTCGGATGCTTCCTGTCCGTCGTCGCCAACCAAGTCAGCACTGATTATATGCGGACCGAAGATTTCGCCCGCCGCCCCTTGGCGTGGCTGGACATGATCAGCCGCGCCGACGGCACCGTCATCAGCTACTCGCCCACATTCGGCTACGACATTTGCGCGCGCCGGATCAGCAGCCAAAGCCATGTCGGCGACCGCTTTGACCTCTCCAAATGGCGGCTTGCCGGCAATGGCGCGGATATGATCCGCCCCGATGTCATGCAGGCATTCGTCGATGCCTATCATGAGGCGGGCTTCGATGCGAAGGCGTTCCTGCCGTCCTATGGCTTGGCCGAGGCGACGTTGGCCGTCTCCATCATGCCGCCGGGCGAAGGGATTAAGGTGGAGTTGGTAGAGGAATCGGCGCTGTCGGGTGAACCCGCCAACCCCGACCGGCCGCTGCGTTACCGCGCCATCGTCAACTGCGGCAAGGCCGTCAAGGACATGACGATTGAGGTCCGCGACCATGACGGCTCCATCCTGCCCGACCGTGCCATTGGCAAGGTCTGGTGCACCGGCCCATCATTGATGAAGGAATATTTCCGCGATGCCGATTCCACCGCCGCGTGCATGGCCGATGGCTGGCTGGACACTGGCGACATGGGATATTTGTCGAACGGCTACATCTTCATCGTCGGCCGCGCGAAGGATATGATCATCATCAACGGTAAGAACCACTGGCCGCAAGACATTGAATGGGCGGTGGAACAACTCCCCGGTTTCAAACAGGGCGATATCGCCGCCTTTGCCGTTACCACCCCATCGGGCGAGGAATTGCCCGCCGTATTGGTGCAATGCCGCACGACAGACGACGGCGAGCGGTCCGCCCTGCGCGAAAAAATCCGCGATAAGGTGCGCAGCGTTACCGGCATGAATTGCGTCATCGAACTCGTCCCCCCGCGCACCTTGCCCAAGACCAGCAGTGGGAAATTGAGCCGGGCGAAGGCGCGCAATCAATATCTGTCTGGTGAGATACAGCCGTATGCCGTGGCGGCGTAACGCGGATCGGGATGATTTGTGGGAGTTGGCTTTAGAAAAGCTGGCCGGACGCACGCCGGGCTGGGGTGAACCGCTACTATGGCATTTGGCTATGCGCGGCCATGTTCACGCTATGATGGAATTGAGCACTTTTATCGACGATGATGGGCCGATTTCAGACCCCTATACAACAAGGGGTTTGGCGTATCGCGTCTATCGCCTTGGCCATTGGGCTGGCGCACAGCATTTGGCAATGCTAAGTTTCAATGACAACAATCTAAATGGATATCGGCATTGGTTACGAAAAGCGGCGCAGCTCGGCGGAGTCTTCGACGAGCTTGACGAGCTAAAACGATTTGAAACACGATTGCCGCATTCAAATGCGCGCAAAATTGGGCGGTTGAGACCGGTGCGACGCAGCGAACGGGCCGATTGGTTTTATGACAGAAAAAAAACTTCCCCAAGTGCGCCCGCCAGCGCATTAAACGTCCTTTGAAAAGGCTGTTACCTGAATATCAATTCGTAACGACCCATTAACCATAAGTCCCTAAACCGCGAAGAATATGATTCGCAAAGGGATTGCCCATGAACTTGCTCCTCAAATCCGCCACTTTGGCGTTGCTAACCGCCTCATCGGCTCCCGCTTACGCTGGCGTGGCCATTGAGGCAGGTGCCGCCGAACTGAAGGACCAATTCGGCATCGAGGGCGGCGCGGGCTATGAAATACCCATCGCACTCGGCCTGAAATTCACGCCGATGATCGGTGCGTTCATTTATGACGACAAATCCATCCCCGATGGGACCAGCGACGTTTGCTCCACCATCCAAGGGAACGTGGAGGTCGTGGATGACAATTGCCAAGACGTGAAATTCTATGGCGCGGGCGAGGTCACTTACGCAACCCCGTTCAAAGTCACCGTCGGCGCGGGCGCGATGTATATCGACGAGGAGGTCATCCCTTATGGCACCGCATCGTTCAACGTCATCGGCGGATTGAGCGTGAAGGGCAAAGTCGGCAAAGACTATATCGCGGGCGGTTTGCGGATGAGCTTCTAAAGCGCCGCAATGGCCGCCGCGAGGGGGGCAACATCCGCGTCCCCATGTTGCCAACTGGTAACGAACCGCGCCGCGCCGTTTCCGCAGGTATCGAACACGCCCCAATCGTAAAAATCGAACCCCGCCGTGCGCAAAGCTGCCGCTTCATCGCGGGTTAGACGCATAAACACCTCGTTCGCCTGAACCGGATGCAGCAACCGCTCGTCTGCGGCCGCTGCAATTACCGCCGCCGCTGAATTGGCCGCCCGCGCGTTGGTGAGCCAAAGGTCGTCCTCCACCATCGCCAACAACTGTGCCGCCAGATAGCGGCCCTTTGATTGCAGGTGTCCGGCGCGTTTGCGCAAATAGGGCAATACGTCGGAGGTGGCTTTGGCGCTCTCGAACACCACAATCGCCTCGGCATTCATGCCGCCGTTTTTGACGCAGCCAAAACTCAGCACATCGACGCCCGCGCGCCATGTCACATCGGCGGGGCTGCACCCCAAATGCGCCACCGCATTGGCAAAGCGCGCGCCATCCATGTGCAGGGTAAGCCCACGCGCCCGCGCCACATCGCCAATCGCGGCGACCTCTTCCGACATATAGGCCAGCCCATATTCGGACGCCTGCGTAATCGACACCGCGCTGGCCTGCACCTGATGCACATCATTGCGGATCGAATCGAGGCGCGCGGTGATCGCATCGGGCGCAATCTTCGCACCTGCCCCGGGTAGCAGCATCAGTTTCGCGCCGCCCATATAGAACCCCGGCGCGCCCGCCTCATCCATCTCAATATGCGCCTCCTCATGGCACAGAACGGCACGATGTGGCGGGCACAGCGCGGCAAGCGATAGGCAATTGGCCGCTGTCCCCGTCGCCACAGCGAACACTTGGCACGGAACCTCAAACAGGTCGCTGAACGCGCCATTCAGGCGCTGGCTCCAACGGTCGCCATCGTACGCCGTGTCCACCGCATCGGCGGCGCGCATCGCGTCCCAGACGGCAGGATGCACCGGCGCGGCGTTGTCGGAGAAGAATCGCGCCTTATCCATTGCCGCCATCCTCTTTAGCGCCGCGCGCCTGCGCCTTTCGCCGACGCAGGTTTTCGCGCAATTGCTGCGCCAATCGTTCCGCCCGCGCATTGCTTTGCCCCGTGTCCTTGGGCGTGTCCTTGGGCGCGGCACCCGAATTTTGCGTGTTTTTTGTGTCAGTCATAGCCCGCCTGCTACACAATTTTTGCGGTAAGTGCCAAGCGACTTGACAAGATAGTAACCATTTGGCCATAGGGCCGCTTCACGGACGCTCATTGCTTTGGCAAAGAGCCGGTTCGCTGCTGTAGCTCAGTGGTAGAGCGCGTCATTGGTAATGACGAGGTCGGGAGTTCAATCCTCCCCAGCAGCACCATTTCTCTCAATTTTGATGATGGTGTCGGGCGCGTTGCCGCCGCCTAAACTATGCCTAGTTCTCGCAACACCGAAGGTATTTGCGCCTTAAACGGGAAAAATCCCTTTGTGGCATAGGGCCAAAATGCCCTGTCCCAATTCCGCTGGACCGGTGTAAGAGCAACGCCTTCTTGCGCCAATGCGGACTTCGCTAGAGCCAACACATCCGTGACAGACCCGACTGGGGCATAAGGGGTAATAATTTGCGTTACCCCCGCCTGCCGCGCTGATTTTAACAGGGTATCTGCCAATAAGTTCTCCGCCAATGCGACTGGTAGGTTAGAGGTGATTCCCGCCCGTGCCGCACTATCCTCGCTTGCCGCCGCAATAAATCGGCGCTGCGCCTTGCCAAAGGCCAATGCTGGGTCGTGCACAACCAAAGCCGAAAAAATAGGGGGACAAGCGCCCGCTGCCCGCAATTCGGCCACGAACGATTCCACCGCCATGTCTTCTGAGGTTAACAGCAAAAGCGATGGCATTTTGGCATCCCATGTAGCAGGCGCGGGTAAAGGCGTTGCCTTGCCCACCGGCTCCTCCGTCAAGGCAATCGCCTCCGTCGCCAATCCTGTCGGCGCGAACCGCCCATTGGTGTAGCGTTCGATATTCTCAGAAGTCGCCAAATATGTCTTACCCGCCGTTTGCAATCCTGCGACCCATCGCCACGACAACGTGTTGCTCGCCGGATCAGCATCGATCAAATGGCGCAAAAAGAAATCTGCCCCCAAGGTCCAAGGCAACCGCAACGTGAAAATCCAGATGGACGCAAACCACATCCGCGCATGATTGTGCAGATAGCCAGTCTGGACGAGTTCCCGCGCCCAATCGTCGAAGCCATCTATGCCGGTCATCCCATTTTCCGCCGCCGCAATCGCGCGGGCGTTGGGGAAGGTCTCACGCGCATGATCCCGTTCGGCCAGAAAGCGGGTCCAGACGGTTGGACGCATTTCCAACCAGCCCTTCCAATAGGTACGCCAAAGCACCTCTTGCACAAATTTTTCCGCTGTTTTGAGGTCGTGTTGGGCGAGGACGGCGGCAACGACCTCCTCCTCCGTTAACAACCGATGGCGAAGGTATGGAGACAGTTTCGACACCGCGCTAGGCGCATCTGGCCCTGCATCAGCGTTGCGCCCATGGGCATAAGCGGAACCAGCGTGCGGAACGAACGCCTGCAACCGCGCCAAAGCATCGTTGCGCGTGGCGGGAAAAAGGTCACTCATCGCGCCTTGCCTCTAGCCCAAATTGCGATGATCGCTCACCCCTTCAACGCCGCCTGCGCGGCCGCCAACCGTGCAATCGGAACCCGATACGGCGACGCGCTAACATAATCCAAACCGATCCGCCCACAGAACGCGATGCTCGCCGGGTCGCCGCCGTGTTCGCCGCAGATGCCCATTTTGATGTCGGGGCGGGTGGCGCGGCCTCGCTCCGCCGCGAGTTCGATGAGTTGGCCCACGCCCTCCACATCCAGGCTGACGAACGGGTCGCGGGCGTAGATGCCCTTGTCCACATAGGTGCCAAGGAACCGCCCTGCATCGTCGCGGCTGACGCCCAAGGTGGTTTGCGTTAAGTCGTTGGTCCCAAAGCTGAAAAACGCGCCAACCTCCGCGATTTCACCGGCCATCAGGCACGCACGGGGCAGCTCAATCATCGTGCCGACGAGATACTCGACCGACGCGCCTTTCTCGGCGAACACGGCCTCGGCGGCCTTTTCGACGACGGCCTTCATCAGGTCCAATTCGCGCTTTGTGCCCACAAGTGGAATCATGATTTCGGGGATGGGCGCGACGCCGTGATCGCCCGCAACAATCAACGCCGCCTCAAAAATCGCCCGTGCCTGCATCTCATAGATTTCGGGGTAGGTCACGCCAAGCCGGCACCCACGATGGCCCAGCATGGGGTTGAATTCATGCAATTCAGACGCGCGCCGTTTCAGCAAATCGACCGACAAATCGGCGGCGGCGGCGACTTCCTCAAATTCGGATTCCTCATGCGGAAGGAATTCGTGCAGCGGCGGGTCGAGCAAGCGGATGGTAACGGGCAGCCCAGCCATCTCGCGGAAAATGCCAACGAAATCGGCGCGCTGTTCGGGTAGCAACCGGTCCAGCGCCACGCGCCGCCCCGCCTCATCGCTGGCGAGAATCATCTGCCGCACGGCGGTAATCCGCGCCGCGTCAAAGAACATATGCTCCGTCCGGCACAGGCCAATGCCCTCCGCGCCGAATTCGCGTGCGACCTTGGCATCGTGCGGCGTTTCCGCATTCGCGCGCACGCGCATTTTGCGGACCTTATCGGCAAACACCATCAGCGCGCCGAAATCGCCGGAAATATCTGGCTCAATCATCCGCACCGCGCCCGCCATCACTTCGCCGCTGGTCCCGTCGAGCGTGATGATTGAGCCTTCTTTGAGCTCCCGCCCATCGACGCGCAGGACGCGCGATTTGCCGTCGATGGAGATGCTGCCCGCGCCGCTGACACAAGGCCGTCCCATGCCGCGCGCAACCACCGCCGCATGGCTGGTCATGCCGCCACGTGCGGTCAATATGCCCTTTGCCGCTTGCATCCCATGGATGTCTTCGGGCGAGGTTTCGATGCGGACGAGGATCACATCCTCCC
>JBGSSR010000140.1:0-3839 GCA_041736905.1 Sphingomonadaceae bacterium
TCCCCTGAAGGGGAGGGGTGATTAAAATGTCACCCCAATTTCTCCATCACATTATCGGGAATGTCGTAATTCCCCCAAACCGTTTGCACGTCATCATCATCGTCCAGCGTGTCGATGAGTTTCATCAAAGTCTGTGCGTCCTTCTCATCCACGGTCGCGGTCATGGCGGGTTTCCATGCGGGCTTTACCGCTTCCGCTGCACCAAGAACAGCCTCCAACGCCGACGATACCGCGTGCAGATCGTCGAGTGCTGTCCAGATTTCGTGGCCATCCTCGCTCGACTCAATATCTGAAGCGCCCGCCTCCATCGCGGCCTCCAGCACGGTGTCCTCATCGCCCGCGCTGGCGGGGTAAGAAATCAGGCCAAGCCGGTCAAAGCCATGGCTCACTGCGCCGCTCGCGCCCAGATTGCCGCCGTTTTTGGCAAAGGCAGTGCGCACATTGGTCGCGGTGCGGTTGCGGTTGTCGGTGAGGGCCTCAACAATCAAGGCGACACCAGCGGGGCCGTAACCTTCGTAGCGGACTTCTTCGTAGTTTTCCCCGTCGCTTTTCGACGCCTTATCAATCGCGCGTTGGATGTTATCCTTGGGCATCGATTGTGCCTTGGCCGCGTTGACGGCGAGACGGAGGCGCGGGTTCATATCCACATCGGGCATCCCCATTTTCGCCGCCACGGTAATTTCGCGGCTGAGTTTCGAAAATTGCGCCGAGCGTTTCTTGTCCTGCGCGCCCTTACGGTGCATGATGTTTTTGAATTTGGAATGGCCTGCCATGGTCTGCCCTTGGTTTTTGAAAAGATTGCCGCGCGCTTACACCAGCGGGCGGGGGAAGGGCAATAGGAGGCGCACACAAAAAAGGCGGCCCCGCAGAGCCGCCTTTCTATTTGTATCAATCCGTGAAGGATTAGAAACGAACGCCCAAGCCTACGCCTGCGGTGTTCACATCGGTGCCGTCAAGCAGGTAGCGGCGGTATTCGACCTTACCGTATACGTTGTTGGCAATCATGTGCTCATAGCCTGCGCCGACGCCGAATTCTTCGGAATCGATTTCATACGCGCCGGTCAGGTACAATTTGCCATCGCCGATTTTCGTGCCAAGGCGTGCGCCGACGTTGTAGAATTCTGCGCCGTCGAAGTTGCTTTCGATCGAGCCTTCAACGCCAACAAAAACGTTCGCATCAACGTCAACGTCATAACCGGCGGCAACGCCAGCGATGAAATCTTCGCCGCCATTGGCCCATGCGATGCCCGAGCGTGCTTCGACGCGGGCTTCGTTGGCCATTGCGGGAGCGGAGAGGAGTGCGGATGCTGCAACGGCAGCAAGAACAAATTTACGCATAAACTATTTCCTTATTATTCATCCATGATGCCGATGTCTCACCGTGCATCGTGAATGGAAATAGGATCGCGAAACTGAATTGGAAGTGAAGAAAATTTGCAAAGGACGAAAGCAAATCAATATGTTGCCTTTGTGCCACAGGGCAATTTTGGTTCATCTTTGGTTCAAACAAAAAGGGAGGCAAATGCGCCTCCCTTTCCTTGATTCGATTTTCGCTCAATCTTAACGCGAATAGAATTCGACGACCAGATTGGGTTCCATTTTGACGGGGTAAGGTACCTCATCAAGGGTTGGCGTGCGGGTGAAGGTCACCTTGGCATTGCCATCGGTGGCGACATAGTCGGGGATGTCGCGTTCCGCGAGACCCTGTGCTTCGATGACCAGAGCCATTTCCTTCGCTTTGTCGGACAGGCTGATGACGTCGCCGGGCTTGCATTGACGCGAGGCAATGTTGCACTTCACGCCGTTGACGCGAACGTGGCCGTGGCTCACCAATTGGCGGGCCGAGAAAATGGTGGGGGTGAATTTCGCGCGATAGACAATCATGTCGAGGCGTTGTTCCAACAAACCAATCAGGTTCTGGCTGGTATCGCCCTTCATCCGCGATGCTTCGATATATTGGCGCTTGAATTGCTTTTCAGTGATGTCGCCGTAATAGCCTTTCAGCTTTTGCTTGGCGCGCAACTGAATGCCGTAGTCGGACAATTTGCCCTTCCGGCGCTGGCCGTGCTGACCGGGGCCATATTCGCGGCGGTTGACGGGCGATTTGGGACGGCCCCAAATATTTTCGCCCATGCGGCGGTCGAGTTTATACTTCGACGCGGTGCGTTTCGTCATGATTCGTCTCCAACTTGCTTGCGTATGATGGCGAGCGAAAAGCCCGCCGATACCCGGAACCGCACCGGAATCCTTGAGTTAAGGACGCCGCGGCCACTGCTTCACCGGGGTGCAGGGCCAATTGCGAAGGCGCGCCTATGGCGGGATGAGGCGAGAAAGTCAAGCGTGGGCGGTCCGATGCGCCATTCAAAATGGACACTCTAATTGTGGACGGGCAGGGCAGCGCCATGACGCATACTATCCTGCCCCCCGACCAATGCCAAACGATGTCCGACGTTCGCGCCGGAGTCGATGAACTGGACGCCGAATTGGTCGCACTGCTCACCCGCCGTTTCGCCTATATGCGCGCCGCCGCACGGATCAAGCCCGATGCATGCATGGTCCGCGATGAGGCGCGCAAGGCGGCGGTGATTGGCGCAGCGGTGCAGGAGGCGGAGGCCCAAAACCTCCCCACCGACGTGATTGCCGCGATGTGGGAGGTGTTGGTGGAAGGGTCGATTGCCTATGAGGCGGCGGAATGGGCGCGGCTTCGCTCTTAACCTTCGGCCTCACGCTCAAACGCCGCATCGCCGCCGATTTTGGCCGATATTCGGCCAAGCACGGTCAGCACGACGATCGCCAACACAGTGGCCACAATCGCGTAACTATACAGCCCCGCCAAATTGTCCCCCATGCCCAGCAGTGCGAGCGTGGCCTTGATGGCTTCATTCCACGCCAATGCTGCGACTAGGCCTAACGAAGCGGAAGCGAGAGCAATCATGGTTTGCACCATGGCTTTTGGGTCGGTCATGGCAGGTCTCCTTTAATACATTGAAGCGATGGATTATTGAAACATCGGGATGGACTGGGATTGGGTCAATTCCATCGAGCCGTCCAGTTTCTTGTAGACAGTCACGCGCCACGCGGTGCCATTGGTCAGCACCATCTCGAACCGATAGTTGATGCCCGCGACAACCTGCACCTCGCCATTGGTGAGGAGGTTGAAAGTGATGCCTTCGCCAGCAATTTGGGAAGTAGCGAAGGCGGCGGCGGCCTGCATATCCTCGGTCACGGGTGAGGCGGACCAACCGCCGGTCATTGCGGGACGCTCAGGTTCAGCTTGCGGCGCGGCGGCAGCGCAGGCGGAGAGATTTGCGACGGTGACGGCAAAGGCGGCGGCATACGCTAATTTCAATGGGATTCCCCTCGATTCAAAAACGATACGGAGGGGTAATAACCGCGCCGCGCGGCTTTGTCAGTCCGATTTTTGCGTGTGCCGTGCCGGTTTTTCCAGCGCGCTTAGGACACCACGCATGGTGCGGACCTCCAAATGGTTCCACGCCGGTTTGGTCAGTAATCCGACCAATGTGCGCTCGGTCGCCACACGGCGGTCGGGGGGGAAGAAGAAATTCTTTTCATCCAACAACCGCGTCAGATGCGTAATAAGGCCATCCAACTCCTCCTGCGGCGCGGGGGGCAGGAGGTCTTCGGTCGGCGGGCTTTCCAACGCCGCGCCCTGATGCTTTGACCATTCGTAGGCGCACAGGATGACGGCCTGCGCCAAATTAAGCGAGCCGAATTCGGGGTTGATCGGCACCGTGACAATCTTGCGTGCGAGGGCGACATGGTCGGTTTCCAACCCCGACCGTTCGGGACCGAACAGGAATGCGCTTTGGCCCGTTTGC
>JBGSSR010000158.1:0-3482 GCA_041736905.1 Sphingomonadaceae bacterium
ACCACCTCCACCACCGGGACGGCCAGCGCCCATGCCGGGCATTTGTTGTTGCTGCATCTCACCAAAGCCGCCGGAGTAGGACAGCGACACTTTCAACGCATCGTTGCGCGTTTCGGCAAAGGTCACAGGCCGCGCATCGACGCGGATAATCCGCCCATCGGCATCGCGCGTTACACGGCCCGGAAACGCGCCCTCAATCGCAGGAGTTAAGGACGGGAAACCGGCGGTCACATTGCTGCTACGATTGCGCAGATATTCGCCGGTCAAGCGCAGGTCTTTAATGAACGTCGGTTGCCAGTTCATTGTCACCTTAATGTCGCGGCGTTGTTCCTTCTCCAGGTCGGGATTGCCGCCGCTGATATAATCGACCAGCACGGTTTCACCGCGCGTAAAGTCGTAAACCGACACATTGGGGGTCAACAATTGCGGATTGCCCAAATCGGACAATGTGGGTGCTTCCTCCTCCGCGATGTAGCTGACCGACACGCCCAGATTGTCAAACGGGCCCCAATTCAAACCGCCGCCATAGGTGACCAAGCCGCCAAAATCGCTGACATCGCTATACCCTGCATTGCCGTTAAGGGACAGACTGCCCAAAGTCTCGCCAATCCCGACGCCATCCTCAACCAAGGGCAATTCGACATTGCCGCTTAAGCCAAACCGTTTGCGCGACAGGTCGGTGTTGCTGATGACGCCGAAACTGCTTTGGTCGGATTTAATTTCGTTATATTTGCCCTGCGCATCCAACGTGACCTGCAACGGACCGGCGGGCAAATCCAACAGGATGCCATTGACGGTCGATTTGCTTTCAACCGTAAACGTGTCCGTCACCGCGCGATTGGGGTTGCGATAGAATAAGCCAGCGGCGGGGCTGTCGCCAAAGGGGTTGATGCTGCCATCATTCACGCCCGCCTGAAACGCGGCGGGATCGATGCCGATTTGAGTGGTGGTGCGGCGTTTGACTTTGGTTGCCGATACAGTAGTGCGCCAGTTCCAATCGCCCGTCCGGCCATTGACTCCGGTGGTCGCACCCAAGGTGGTGGTGGCGTTGGTGCGCAGCAGCCCTTGGTCAGCGGGCAGCAACCGTGTGACGCGCACATCATTGTCCAGCGGATTGGCGGCGGCATCGCCATCAACCAATGCGCTTACCGATTGCAGGCCCAATAGACGGGTTTCGTCGGCGTGCGTTAGGCTGGCCGACAGGGTAAAATCGCTAACCGGGCCCAATTGTTTTGAGAAGCTGGCCGATGCCTCAAAATTATCCTCGGTCCCGACCAGATCGCGCAATGCGGTGCCGGAACCGGTGCCATAGCCACCCGCGCCCGCCGCTAGGGCGGGGACCGATAAGGTGCTACCGCCGGGAAGTCCCGCAACCGTCACCGTTCCGCCCGCTGCGGCGGATAAGAGTGGGTCAATCTCGCCTCCTGTTGGAGCTGTAATAAATCCGGTTACGCTGGCATCGCCCGTTTCGCGCACGACATCACGGTCCGCCTCAGTGATATTATCCTGCCGGTTATATTCCAGATTGATGTTAAACCGACTGCTCGGCCCAATGCGCGTGAATCCGACGTCGAATTCATGCTTCTGCCGATCGCCCTGCGTCGGAACGCCGTATTCATATTCGATTTCCGCAGACGCATAATCGGGTTTCAAGATCAGGTTTACCACCCGTTGATCGGGGCGGTATCCGAATTTGAGTGCGACTTCCTCTGGAAACACCTCAACCCGCACGATAGCTTCGGGCGGCAAAGACATGATTTCGCGGAAGTCGTTCACCGGCCGACCATTGACCAACATAATCGGCCGCCCGCCACCGCCACGCCCACGACCACTACCGATTTGGGGGGCAAGTGCAGTGAGCAAATCATCCACCGACGTTGCGCCATAAGCGGCAATTTGCCCCTCATCCAGCACATCGACAGGCTTTATATCGGTATCGACAGACCCCACCATGCGTTCGGCAGTCACGACGATGTCGGTATCATATTCCTCATCGATTTCGGCGTCGCTTTGGTCTTCACCCTCCATGGGTTGTTGCGTTGGCGTTATCTGATCCGCCGGTTCCTTACCAAAAGCAGGCGTGCCAAGGGTCAAGCCCAAGACGACAACGGGGGATACAGCGGACAAAAGGAGATGTTTTTTCATTATGAACCTTTGAACCATTTCGGGAGAGCGGAGAGGGATGTAACGTGCAAGCTATAGAGAGCCAGTCCCAGCAAGTCGTTACCAACAATTGTAATAAAGTTTCGTTCCCCTAAATGGCCATAATGCCCGCTTCCCACTTTCCTTTTGGATAAAATGCGAGTAAGGCGCGCTCAAATTGCGACATTTTGATAGAGATATGGGGCCGAATGGCAAAAGAAGAATTACTTGAAATGCGCGGCATCGTCCGCGAACTCCTGCCCAATGCGATGTTCCGCGTTGAGTTGGAGAATAACCACGAAATATTGGGCCATACCGCGGGAAAGATGCGCAAAAACCGCATCCGCGTGCTGGTCGGGGATGAGGTGTTGGTGGAACTGACCCCTTATGACCTGACCAAAGGGCGCATCACCTATCGCTTCAAATAAGGGGCAAGCGGGCGTCTTGCTCGTCCTGGCATCCTCCAGTCCGCGTCGGCGGGAATTGGTTCAGCGTTTGGGCGTTGAACCCGCGCGCATTGCCTCGCCCGACATCGACGAAACCCCGCAAAAGGGCGAAGTACCGCGCGTCTATGCGCTCAGGCTTGCGGAGGAAAAGGCGCGCGCTGTGCCACGGGCGCCGGGCGAAATCATCCTTGCCGGTGACACCACCGTTGCCGTGGGCCGCCGCATATTGGGACAGGCCCAGGACGCCGCCATGCAGGACCGTTTCCTGCGCCTGCTATCAGGCCGCCGCCACCATGTGATTAGCGCAGTGAGCGTGATTGACGCAGACGGGGTGCAACGGTCGAAAATCTGCCATTCGATCGTCAAATTCAAACCGCTGCACGACGCCGAAATCGCCGCCTACATCGCGTGCGGCGAAGGCATTGGCAAAGCGGGCGGCTATGCGGTGCAGGGGCGCGGAGAGGCTCTCATCCAATGGTTACAGGGCAGCCATTCGGGCGTCATGGGCCTACCGCTCTATGAAACGCGTTTGCTGCTCCGCGCCGCCGGAATAGCGATAGACTAATGACCGAACCGCCCGCCTTCTGGCTCTATGAAGACGGCATTGGTGAAGCGCGGGCGATGAAAATCGTCGGCGGGGAGGTGGCGGCCTTGCGGGTCGAACGCAAGAGCGACGGGCCGAGAGCAGGCGCCATCCTGCCCGTCAAACTCGCGCGTGTTTTGGGCCAAGGGCGCGGGATTGGCGTTTCGGAAAGCGGCGCAGAAATCCTGATCGACCGCCTGCCCAAAACCATCAGCGAGGGCGCGATTCTCCTCATCCAAATCCGGCGCGAAGCCATGAGCGAAAAGGGCCGCATGAAATGGCCCCTCGCCCGCCCCATACCGGATGGGGCC
>JBGSSR010000220.1:0-13999 GCA_041736905.1 Sphingomonadaceae bacterium
GTTGATAATGGCAAGCCGGTGCATCCTCTGCCCCGACACATCGGTCATTGGCTCGAGCAGCATCGCGGGCGTTCCGACATCACGGCACTCCATGGCGCGGGCGACAAAGCGCGCGGCCTCGGCACGCTCCCCCGTGCCAAAGCCTTCGTCCTCACCGGGCAAAGCGCCGCCTGTCAAAGCCGCGTCCATTAATGCAGCCAAATCCGCCGTTCTCGCCATGATCCACTCCGTTGCTGACCCGAGTCATCATCGTGATGACACAGGATGTGTTGCGCAATCGTATAATTTTATTACAATATGCGCCGAACCGCGCCGATGCTCAAGCGAAATTTGTGCGACTTGCGGGAAAACAGCAAACGCAAAGTGACTTCCATTTGCCAGCGCGCCCCTGCGTGACTAGGTTGCAGGTCAAAGAGCCAAAAGCGGGGGACCAAAACACCATGACCAGCACAACCGAAACCGCCGCCACGCCGGAAAGCACCACCGCCGGCAGCCACCGCTTGCAATGGCAAATGCTGATCGGTTTTGTGGGCGGCTTAGTTTTGGGCCTCATCGTCTATGCGACCGGCGGCGGGGCTTGGGTAGAGACGGTGACCACCTACATCACCGGCCCGATTGGGCAGATTTTCCTGCGCCTGCTCTTCATGCTTGTCATCCCCTTGCTGTTCAGCGCGCTGGTCGTTGGCGTCGCCGAAATGGGCGAGATTGCGGCGCTGAAATCCGTCGGAATCCGCACGTTGGTCTATACCATTTTCGTGTCCGCGATTGCCGTCACGATTAGCCTCCTCACCGTCAATATCCTGAAACCCGGCGCGGGCGTGGACCCCGGCATCGCCAACGGCCTTGCCGCCGATGTGACGGAAAAGGCCAGCTCCATCGTCAAAACCTCGGTCGAGCAGCCCAGCGGGGTGGACGCCATCATCGCCATCGTGCCGTCGAATTTCGTGACCGCGATGAGTGAGAATAACATCCTCGCCGTCATGTTCTTCGCGCTGTTTTTCGGCGTCGGTATGATGTTGACGCGCGGGCCGAAAACCGACCCGCTGTTCAACGCGATTGAGGGCGTGTTTGAGGTGGCGATGCGCCTCATTTCGCTGGTCATCAAGATGGCGCCGATTGCCATTTTCTGCTTCATGTTCAATTTGGCCAGCCAGTTCGGGTGGGATCTCATCATCCGCCTGTCCGCTTATGTCGGCGTGGTGTTGCTGGCCTTGGGCATACAGATGTTCATCGTTTTCCCGCTTTTGCTCAAACTCGCGGCGGGCAAGTCACCACTGGAATTCTTCCGCCAAACGCGGGAGGCCAGCATGATGGCGTTTGCGACCGCCAGCAGCAACGCAACCCTGCCCACCGCGCTGCGCGTTGCCGACACCGAATTGAAGCTACCGTCGAAAATCGCCCGTTTCGTCCTCACCATCGGCGCGACGGCTAATCAGAATGGCACCGCAATGTTTGAAGGCGTGACCGTCATCTTCCTCGCGCAATTTTTCGGCGTCGATCTGGATTTGCAGCAGCAGATTTTCGTGATGCTGATCTGTATCCTCGGCGGCATCGGCACAGCGGGCGTGCCAGCGGGCAGCCTGCCCGTGGTCGCGCTCATTCTGGCCGGCATAGGCGTCCCGCCGGAGGGCATCGGGTTAATCTTGGGCGTAGACCGCCTGCTCGACATGTGCCGCACGACGTTGAATGTGGTGGGCGACTTGGTCGCGGCGCAGGTGATTAGTGCGCGGAGTGGGGAGGTGGTGCAATGAAAATGTAAGTACCTATTTCTCAATGTCCTGACACGAAATATCTTTAACCTCTTTAAGAGAAGCCTTAATGTCAATAAAATTATCTTCTGAAAAATAATCGTGACCTAAGTTATCGATAATTTCATAATTCACATTTCTGTCGGAAAAATCGTCGTAAAACCTCCAAGGCATGGTTTTTATATCGTTCTCACCAAAAATAATCTTCTTCAAATTTCGTCCATTCGGCTTTTTGTCATATAATTGAACGATATTTTGGTTTTTTTCTTCATCGGACGCGAAAAACCGATTGAAAAAATGCGGTGAAGGAATCAAATGTAATTCTCCTTCTCGTTCTTCATCAAGATACACAGGTACGCTTTCATTAATTTTAAAATTATTTGAAAAATACTTTTCTTGTTCGAGAGGGGAGTCAAGCATTGGGACAATCCAATACATTTTATTATTGTTTTTATTTAGATTTATCGCAATTCTAGCACCCAAACTATCGGCAACAATCACGACTTTATCTTTATATTTCTTATTAATACTATCTAAGATAAAATTAATTTCTTGTATTGCATATATCCAGTCGCTTTTTGGATAAAAACTTCTTCCGCGCGAACCAGCGTATCCAATGGTAACTACAGCGGCATTACACTCTTGAACTACATCGTAAAATAACGGTGGTGTTGCCGGTCTTCGCCATTCAGAGTTTACAAAGCTGCTAAAACTTTGTCCATTTGGCCCGCCGTGTATAATAAAAATTATGGATTTTGGCTCTTCAAATTTTCCATTGAAATCTATACCCAACCCAATTTTAGTGTAATTCCAATTGATAGAAGAAATATTATAAATATGGGACCCATCTTTGTTAACCTGCTTACAATAAACACTTTTATAATCAAAATTTGAAGGTAATATATTTCCAATATCTCGACACTGATCGCTATCGGAATTGTCAATTTTTAGAAGCGGCATATTATCATAAAGCATCCCCGCCGTAAGCAGGGATGCTGAAATAAAGATGGGCAAAATTATCTTCATATGCTCTTAAAAATCGGGATATGGAGGTGTGTATCCGGGCCACGTATCTTCGTTTAATGGTAGCTGATCATAACTTTGCGTTGAATTTGGCGAAACTGAACCACCAAGGGGACCTACCGTCGCCGACCCGCCGCTACCCTGTAACGTTGTTTGGCCGCCTTGGGCTGGGGTATAAACGCCTACAAGCGGCATGTAAGTGCCTGTCCCAGCATCATAGGACCATAAAGCCAAATTCCCATTTTCAGGGTGCTCTTGAGCAAAAATACCATCAATCGCGGTTGCTTGGAATGGCAAAGGATTTACTATGATCGGCTGAAAATGCGCGTTTACTATTTGTTGAAGTTCAATGAAATCGCCGTCTTGAAGCGCTGCGAGCATATCAAAAGCGAGATCGAATGGAATTTGTTCATCATCTTCTTCTTCCGCTGAACTATCCACTGGTTGGATAGAGATAGTGCTCGTCCCATAAGACGATGCATTTGGAGAAACACTTAAATTGAGTGCTGCCAACACGGATGGCGATACAGATATGTATCCATGATATACACTATATTCAAACCAGTTGGTCAATGGAGGCTGAACCCCCGTTACAACTATTTCCGCATCTGCCAATTTTCACTCTCCCAAGCTATACTCCGGAGGTGATGTGCTCCGGAGGTGATGTGCTGACCCCAATGGTCAACACTGGCAGAATGACACTCTGGCCGATTTCGTCAATCTCTAATTGTACAAAATCGGCCAAAATTTACACTAAGGTCTAATTACCCCGCCGCAATCTCTTCACCCGCGGGCGCATTGACCCCCCGCGCCGACAGGAATTTTTTCACATTGCGCGCGGCTTGGCGCAACCTCTGTTCGTTTTCGACCAGGGCTAGGCGCACAAAGCCTTCGCCTTCTTCGCCAAAGCCGACGCCCGGCGCGACGGCGACGCCGGCTTCGGACAAGAGTTGCTTCGAAAACTCGACCGATCCCAAATGCGCCAAGGCTGGCGGAATGGGTGCCCAGCAGAACATGCTTGCCTCTGGCACTGGCAAGTCCCATCCGGCGCGGCCGAAGCTTTCGACCATTACGTCGCGGCGGCCCTTATAGAGCGCACGGTTTTCCGCGACGATATCCTGCGGCCCGTTCAGCGCCGCCGATGCCGCGACTTGAATCGGCGTGAATGCGCCATAGTCGAGGTAAGACTTCACCCGCGTCAGAGCGCCGATCAATGTCGGGTTGCCCACGGCAAAGCCCATGCGCCATCCAGCCATCGAGTAGGTTTTGCTCATCGACGTGAACTCAATCGCCACATCCTTCGCGCCCGGAACCTCCAAAATGGAGGGAGTCGGCGTGTCGCCGAAGTAAATCTCGCTATAGGCGAGGTCTGAAATCACCCACAATTTATGCTCGCGCGCGAAATCGACGACTTGTTTGTAGAACGCGAGGTCGGCGACATAGGCGGTCGGGTTGCTGGGATAGCCCATGACCAATACGGATGGCTTCGGCACGCTATAGCGCATCGACATTTCCAACCGCGCGAAGAAGTCGGGGCCGGGGGCAGCGGGAATGGAGCGGATCGCCGCGCCCGCGATGATGAAGCCGAAGGTGTGGATGGGATAACTAGGGTTCGGGGCCAGCACGACATCGCCCGGCGCGGTAATTGCTTGCGCGAGGTTGGCGAGGCCTTCTTTCGAACCCAAGGTCACGACCACCTCGCTTTCGGGGTCCAATTCCACGTTGAACCTGCGGGCGTAATAGGCGGCTTGCGCTTTACGGAGCCCCTTGATGCCCTTAGACGCGCTATAGCCATGCGCGGTCGGGTCGCGGGCGACTTCGCACAGTTTTTCAATGACATGCGGCGCGGGTGCGCCATCGGGATTGCCCATGCCGAGGTCGATGATATCCTCCCCGCGGGCTCGCGCGGCGGCCTTCATCGCGTTGACTTCAGCGAAGACATAAGGCGGCAGGCGGCGAATGCGGTAGAAATCCTCGTTCATGATAGTTCCGTTCAATAATCCCTAATGGTTTTTGGATAGGCCGCGATGCGGTTCACCGCGACTTGCATCTGATGCAATCGCACGCCTGCAAAGTCGAGTAATTTGTGCGCCGTTGCGCCGATATACGACCATTGACGCTTTGACTTTGGCCAATGGGGTGCCATTATGGCGGAAAATCAAGAGGAAGAGGTCTGCTTTCATGTCCGATACTGACCAACACGCACAGGAAGAAGGCGTTATCGACACCACCAAAATGCTCGCCGATATGCAGCATTGGACCTGGGTCATGGGCCGCGCGCAGCAAATGGTGATGGAGCATAGCACGCGGCAAATCATGGCGGGAAAGGCTCAGGCGGACTGGCCCAAGATGATGGACCGGATGATGCAGGCGATTTCGGGTAATGAGGCGGCGGCGATGAACGATCCCGCTGCTTTGGCGCAGCAATCAATGGCAATGTGGTCGAAGGGACTGGATTTCTGGAACGCCTTTGCCCGCACTGGCATTGAGGGGCTGGACGCGCTGGCCAAGGGTGAAGCACCCGCCCCGCAAAAGGACCGACGCTTCTCGAACGAATTGTGGGACCAGCACCCGATTTTCCAAACCATCCGCCAAAGCTACACGCTCGTCGCCGAGCATTTGATGGGGTTGGCGGACAAGGTTGACGGGCTGGACGGGGCAGAGAAGGAACGACTGCGCTTCCAAATGAAGGGCGTGGTGGACGCGGTATCGCCGTCCAACTTCGTCCTCACCAACCCCGCCGTCCTGCAAAAGGCATTGGACACGCGCGGCGAAAGTTTGCTGAAAGGCCTTGAGAAACTGCTCAAGGATATGGAGCGGGGGCAACTCACCCACACCGATGAAAGCGCGTTTGAACTGGGCGTCAACATCGCCAACACACCGGGCAAAGTGGTGCACCGCACGCCGCTCTACGAGCTTATCCAATACACGCCGAGCACCGAGAAAGTCGGCGCAGTGCCGCTTCTCATCTTTCCGCCGTGGATCAACCGTTTTTATATCCTCGATCTGGGCGAGCAGAAGAGCTTCGTCAAATGGGCCGTGGATCAGGGGCTTTCGGTGTTCCTCGTCAGTTGGAAATCGGGCGATGAAAGCATGAAGGACATTATCTGGGACGATTATATCGCCTCCCAAATTGACGCCATCGACACCGTGCGCGACCTGCTCGATGTAGAAAGCGTCCACACCATCGGCTATTGCGTCGCGGGGACGACTTTGGCCGCGACATTGGCGTATCTTGCCGCGACCGGCGACGCGGATAAGGTAAAGAGCGCGACGTTCTTTACCGCGCAGGTCGATTTTTCGGAGGCGGGGGAATTGAAGGCCTTCCTCTCCGACGAGCATATGGCGATGATTGCGCAATTGTCTGAGCCGGGATACCTCGACGGGCGCTATATGGCGGCGACGTTTAATGCGTTGCGCGGCAATGACCTCATCTGGTCCTATGTCGTGAACAATTATCTGATGGGGGAGCCGTATCGGCCGTTCGATTTGCTCTATTGGAATGGCGACACCACCAATGTGCCCGCGCGCTGGCATAAGGATTATCTGGAACGCCTGTATCGCCGCAATGAGTTGGTGCAGGCGGGCGCGATTTCGGTGATGGGCGTGCCGATCGACCTATCCTACATCGCCACGCCGGCCTATGTGCAGGCGGGCAAAGAGGACCATATCGCACCGGTGGGCAGCGTGTGGAAACTAATGCCGCTCTTGCAAGGGCCAAAGACATTTCTGCTTGCGGGATCGGGGCATATTGCGGGTGTCGTCAATCCTCCCGCCGCCAACAAATATCAGCATTGGGTCGGCGATAGTAGCGCGGCGACGCTGGACGACTTTATCGCGAGCACCACTGAACATCCGGGCAGCTGGTGGCCACACTGGCGCGCATGGCTGCGCGATTTGGATGGGACGGAAGTCGCGGCGAAGAAGGCGCGTGTGCCGGGTAAGGGAAAATCGAAGGGCAAAACCCTCGCCGATGCTCCCGGGGACTATGTGCGCATGCGGTAAAAATCCGTCCTTTCGTCGATGAATCGATGATTTAGCGCGATAAATTTATGTTGCGCTGCACAAAATACTCTTGACTATGTTGCACTGCACCATTAATTAGGTCGCATGACACAACAAGCTCAATCTAAAGCAGCAAAGCCCAAAGCAGTCAAAACGGCCGTTAAAGCCGTTGCTGCTCCGGCTGCGCCCTCTCCCACGGCTTCGGCTGAACAAGGAACCAAGACCATGACCGACATGACCGCAAAAATCAAAGAAACCGCCGAAACCGTTGTCACCAAGGCAAAGGAATATGCCGGCGAATTTGGCACGAAAGCCAAAGAAACCGCCGTTGAAATGGGCACGATGACCAAAGAAAACGTATCGGCTGTCGTCGAAAGCGGCAAAATCGGCGTCAAAGGCACGACCGAATTGACCAAAGAGAACATGGCGTTCGCGAAAACTTCGTTTGAAGATTTCACCGCCGCCGCCAAAGAAATGGCTGCCGTGAAAAACCCAAGCGACTTTGTCAAAATGCAGGGCGATTTCATGCGCACCGCCATGGACAAGAACATGGAATTCATGACCAAGAGCAGCGAAGCATGGCTGAAATTGATGGGCGAAACCGTCCAACCAATCTCGACCCGCATGTCGGTTGTTGCCGACAAGATTAAGACTGCTGCCTAATCAAGACTATTTCGGACGGGCGGTCCCAACTCTCCTCTCTCCTCCTGGGATAGCCCGTTCGGTATAAAGCCGCCCTTCTTCATTGAAGGGCGGCTTTTTCTTGTCCAAAAAGTGACTGGACGGCGACAATGGCCTTTGACATGACAGTCCGCGTCATGGCACAGACACCTATCTGTAACACAATCACGGACATTTCATGCCCAATAGCCGCGCCGCTGACGCCCCCTTGCCCGAACGTATATTAACCGCCACGCGCCGGTTTTTCGGGCCGTGGGGTGTGTTTTTTAAGGGCTTTATCAAGCATCCCGTTATGGTCGGGTCGATCATTCCATCATCGCGCTGGACCGTCGATAAAATGCTGTCGAAGGTGGATTGGGCCAAATGCGATCTGTTCGTCGAATATGGTCCCGGCGTTGGCACTTTCTGTCAGCCCGTGCTCGACCGATTAAAGCCCGATGCGCGACTTCTCGTCATCGACCTGAACCCCGATTTCATCGATTATTTGAGCAAGTCGATCCGTGACAGCCGTTTTATCCCCGTCCATGGTAGCGCCGCCGATGTGCGCGACATTATCAAGGATGCGGGCTTTGAACAGGCGGATTATATCCTCTCCGGCCTGCCATTTTCGACGCTGCCCAACAATCTGGGGCCGATCATCGCGGAAGAGACGGCCAAAGCCATCCGCCCCGGCGGTGCCTTCCTCGTCTACCAATTCCGCGAACGCGCGCGCGATTTCATGGCACCGCATTTTAAGCGGATTGATAAGGGCTATGAGTTTTGGAATATCCTGCCCTGTCACCTGTTCTGGGGCTGGAAGGACTAAACCAAAGTCCCAAATTCGGGCACAAAAAAGGGCGGCAGGAGGAAACTCCGCCGCCCTTTGTATTGCGACTATTAGCCTTATTGCGGTGCGTCCAACTCATCCAGCAAGCTGTCATCGGGGCGTTCCACCACGGGTTCGGCGGGTGTTGCGGGAACATCGTCGGGCGAAGGTTCAACCGGCTTATCCTCAACCGGTTTGGCGGCCTCCATATCCTCAAGCCCATCAAAATAATCGCGGTCTTCCATCCGGGCGGGTTCGGCGGGGGCCAATTCGCGCACGCCATCGACCAATTCGCCTTCATTACCGGTCAAAGGCCGCGCCTCCACCGGGGCCAAATCGGTGGTGTTGCCCGCCTCATCGGCGTTGACATCCGCGCCAAGGCCCAGCCGCGCGGCGCGCTCTTCTGGCGTTTCCGCGTTTTCTTCCGGCCCATGGGGCGAACCAATCCATTGGCTACCCACGAAACCAATCGCCAAAGCGAGCACGATAACACCAAGGATAATTGCGATTTTCTTTTGCATTGCGAAGTGGCTTTCCCAAAAGCGCCGAACATAATGCGGCGATACGCGCCTTTTCTACCAAGGCGTTCGCATTTTGCAATCAAACAAACATCACACCGCCGATTGCTTAATCCAATCGTGGAACAGGCGCACAGCGCGTGCCTCCAACGCGCGGGGGCGGCATACGAACCAATAAGAATAGGGGCTTTCGACCTCTATATCGAACAACCGAGTCAGACGGGGATCCTTCGCGTCGGAAAAATGGCTGCCGTGCATAATCGCCACGCCCAGGCCATTGGCCGCCGCCTCCAACATCAATTGGCCGCTGTCCATATGGTCAATGGAGGCGGGGCGCAGGTCGGGCACGCCCACGGCCTTGCGCCATGCGTTGAAGGTATCGGGCATTTCGGAGTGGACCAATACGGTGTGTCCGGCCAAATCGGCGGGGGTTTCAATTCCACTGTCCTCGGCATAGCGGCGCGAGGCAATGGCATAGACCTTGTTGCGGTCCATGCGGAAGCTATAGAGTTTATCATCCACGCTTTCGGCGATGATAATCGCGGCGTCGACGGTGTCGCCCAGCAGGTTTTCGGCATGACCGCTGGTCACAACATCGATGTGCAATTTGGGGTATCGACGGCGCAGTTCGGGCAAGCGGGGGATCAACCTCTGCGACCCGAAGAGGGGCAGGACGCCCAGACGCAGGCGGAAGTCGCCGCCATGCTCGCTATGCTCCTCCACCGCGATGGCGAGCGCATCCAACGCGGGTTCAATCGCGGCGTAGAGCGATTCGCCTTCTTTATTGAGCACCATTGCCTGCGACCGGCGTTCGAACAGGCCGCGGCCCATGAATTCTTCGAGAGTTTTAATCCTGCGGGACAAGGCTGGCGGCGAAAGCGCCAATTCGGCGGCCGCCGCTTTTGATGAACCAAGCCGCGCGACTCGGGCAAAGGCCTCCAAGGAACGCAATGGGGGCAATCGACGCATGATACAGTCCTTTGATTCGTTTTTTCGCCATTGATTCGGCTTTTTGGACCAACAAAACCTGAAACCCAGTTCACTTGCATGACGTGCAACTATGAAAAAAGGCTAGGTTCTGGGCTGGATTGCGCGTCTCTAGAGCGTGCTTGCGTTTTTTGCAATCACATTTTTTGTTTTCGCACTTGCACAATTCCGAGTCGCAAAGCATATAGGACAGGCCTTTCAGGCATCCTCTCCTAAAGACTTTTTCCGGGCCGGCGTTTTCGCCGGCCCTTTTTTTGTCTGAATGGCAGAGGAAAGCTAGCTTCCCTAGCGGGCACCTGCCCGAATAAAGCGCTGTGTTGACCGGCGGCGTTTACACCCCGTTAACCATCCCCATCCTATAATCCCCTGGCATTTAGACCAACCAATGGCGCGTGGGCCTTCCCTTCCGCCACCCGTTGGGAAAAGGGATGAGAGTATGACGATCATATCGCAGTTTTTTAACACGCGCACATTCAACACACGGGCCATTGCTGCGATGCTGTTGGCCATGGTCGCCGCCAGCGTCGTTGCCCTGTCGCCCGCCCATGCGCAGGCGAAATCGGCGGTCGCGTTGGAAAGCGTGATTGAGGTGGAAACGAAAGATGCGGCGGGTGCCTCCTCTTACGGCAGCCCAGTGAAGGGCACCGTGGTTCCCGGGGATAATCTGCGCTTTAGCATTTACTTCGCCAACACCACCGATGAACCGGCCAGCGCATTGAGCGTGACCAACCCCATCCCCACTGCTGTCGAATTTGTCCGCGTTGACGAGGATTGGGCGTTGTTGTCGGTCGATGGCGGCAAGACCTTTGGCGCGCTCACGGAATTGACCGTGACCGCGACCAATGCCGAGGGCGCAAGCGAAACCCGCGCCGCCACACCCGCCGATGTCACCCACATCCGGTGGAAACTCGACCGGCCCTTGGCGCCGCAAGAAAAGGGTAGCCTTCGGTTCTTTGGCCGCGTGAAGTGATTCGCGGCTACGGATAATAATTCAGCTGGCGGGTTTAAGGGGTAGGACGCAAAAACGCTTACCCTTCGCCCGCCGCCTGTCCCGTGCTGATACGATGCGGGTCGGCGTTAACCTATTCGGCGCGCAAACGCCCCACGTTAACCCTCATTCCCTCTAGCCATCGCGGCCACTCACGCGCAGTCTGATCGGCATTAAGGAGCATGGCATCATGAAATCGCAATTTTCCCTTCGGTCGCTGGCGCAATCTGCCGCCTTCGCAATCGCCCTCACCGCCGGGCTGTCCGCTTGCGGGACAAGCACCGGCAATGAGCGCGAATTGTCCGAGCTGGACGAACAACTGGCCAGCAAGGCGGGCGACCCCGCCGTTGAAGGCGCGTTGGAGGAGCAAATCCTCATCGACCCCAAACTCGCGGGCAGCGCCAATGGCAACGCCGTGCGTGCCCCTGGAGCCCCCGCCAATGGCGCAGTGCCCACCAACACCGCCTATGAAGGCAGCACGGTCACGCCGCAGGATCTGGACGGTCTGAAACTGATGAGCGCGGGCGCGCCCAAAACGGTCAGCGAGGACGAACTGTGCACCGATTGTCAGGCCGCGAAGGAAGGCATGACGTTGGGCGCTAAGGCCGAAGTGCAAACCGCTTCGCGCGGCAAGGGCACATGCGATGCGAAATTGAGCTATGGCATGGATTGGGCCAACCGGATGCCGGTTGAATTCCCCGTCTATCCCAAGGCCCGCGTGGCCGAGGCCGCCGGCGTTGACGGCGGCATTTGCGACATCCGCGTGGTCAGCTTTTCGAGCGCCAATTCGATGCAGTCGATTGTCGATTATTATTATACCCGCGCGGTCAAATCTGGCTTCACCGCCGAATATGTCCTGCGCGATGGGCAGCATGCCTTGGGCGGCACGCGCAACGTCGATGATGGCGCGTATTACATCACCTTCACCCCGCGCAAAGATGGCGGCACGGATGTGGATATTGTGGCGAATAACGGGCAATAAACCGCCGCGTTAGAAATCAAAAAAAGGGGCCGCGTCGAAACGGCCCCTTTTTCGTATGTGCTATTTAAGCCGCCTCAATCGACCGGATAATGTCGTGGACGCTGCTATTGGTCAGCGTTTTGTTGATTTCACCAACCAACACGCCTTCCAATTCCTTGTGATAATGATGCCGCATTTCGCCCAAAGTATCGGGGTCGGCAATAATCAGCAGCGCGGTGATTTTGTGGTTCAGCACCCGCGCGTTTAGATATTCGGCGACTCCGGTGCCGTGCGCGATTTCGGCGAGTTCCTGCCCACTCGCACTATCCTGCGTCGCATCATGATCGCGCCCGCCTCCGCTTTTGTTGCTTTCCGAGATATCGCCGGTGTCTAACGCCTCCAGCTTGATGGCATCGGCCTGCCCCGTGTTGCGGTAGAGTTGGAACTGGCGGCCATCCAGTACAGCGACATGGGCGTTTTGGGGTAATTTCATGGGGATCTCCTTTGTGGTTCCCCATGTCAACGCCCCAGCCCCGCTTTCGGGCCCATGCCTGCGTAGCCATGCGACAGTTTGACACAAAAAAGGGCCGGAAGGATTGCTCCCTCCGGCCCAGATTTCGTTTGGATGGTTGTAACGCTTAGAAGCCCATACCACCCATGCCGCCCATACCGCCCATGTCGGGCATGCCGCCGCCGGAGGATTTGTCCTCTGGCAATTCGGACACAGCCGCTTCGGTGGTGATCAGCAGACCAGCAACCGATGCCGCGTCTTGCAACGCCGCACGGACAACCTTGGCCGGATCGATGACGCCCGCTTTTACAAGGTCTTCGTAAACGTCGGTCGCCGCGTTGAAGCCGAAGTTTTCGTCCGACTGGTCAAGCAATTTGCCCGACACAACCGCACCGTCAAAGCCAGCATTCTCGGCGATTTGACGCACAGGAGCAGTCAAAGCCTTACGAACGATATCAACACCGCGCGTTTGGTCTTCGTTCGCGCCGGTCAGGCCTTCCAGAGCCTTTGTTGCGTACAACAAAGCCGTACCGCCGCCGGGGACGATGCCTTCTTCAACGGCTGCGCGGGTGGCGTGCAGGGCGTCATCGACGCGGTCCTTACGCTCCTTCACGGCCACTTCCGAAGCGCCGCCGACCTTGATCACGGCAACACCGCCAGCCAACTTGGCCAAACGCTCTTGCAGCTTTTCTTTGTCGTAATCGCTGGTCGTGATTTCGATTTGCGAACGGATCGCTTCGACGCGGCCCTTAATCGCATCGGCATTGCCAGCGCCATCAACGATGATGGTGTTGTCTTTGTCGATGGTCACTTTTTTCGCTTGGCCGAGCATGTCGATGGTCACGGTTTCCAGCTTGATGCCCAGATCTTCGGAAATCATTTCACCAGCGGTCAGGATGGCGATGTCTTCCAACATTGCCTTACGACGATCGCCAAAGCCAGGGGCCTTAACGGCGGCGATTTTCAGACCGCCACGCAATTTGTTGACGACCAGAGTGGCGAGCGCCTCACCCTCAACATCTTCCGCAATAATCAAAAGCGGACGACCCGATTGCACGACAGCTTCCAAAATGGGCAGCATTGCTTGCAGGTTCGACAGTTTCTTTTCGTGGATCAGGATGTACGGGTTTTCCAACTCAACAGCCATTTTTTCGGTGTTGGTGATGAAATACGGCGACAAGTAACCACGGTCGAATTGCATGCCCTCAACAACGTCGAGTTCGAATTCAAGGCCCTTGGCTTCTTCGACGGTGATCACGCCTTCTTTGCCGACTTTGTCCATGGCTTCGGCGATTTTGTCGCCGACTTCATTGTCGCCATTGGCCGAAATCGTGCCGACCTGTGCAACTTCTGCGGAGGAGGCCACGTCTTTCGCGCGGGCTTTCAGGTTTTCGACAACCTTGGTCACGGCCAGATCAATACCGCGTTTCAGGTCCATCGGGTTCATGCCAGCGGCCACCGATTTCATGCCTTCGCGCACGATGGCCTGAGCCAGCACAGTCGCGGTGGTGGTGCCGTCACCGGCGATGTCGTTGGTTTTCGACGCCACTTCGCGCAGCATTTGTGCGCCCATATTTTCGAACTTGTCTTTCAGTTCGATTTCTTTGGCAACCGACACACCGTCCTTGGTGATGCGGGGTGCGCCGAAGCTTTTGTCGAGCACGACGTTGCGGCCTTTGGGGCCAAGCGTCACTTTGACGGCATCGGCAAGGATGTCGACACCGCGAAGAATGCGTTCACGCGCATCGCGGCCAAATTTTACGTCTTTTGCA
>JBGSSR010000231.1:0-2612 GCA_041736905.1 Sphingomonadaceae bacterium
CCCGCATAGGTTAGGATTGGGATTAGCCGTTCGGCCCTCATCCCCGCGCGCCCATCAACGGTCGCGACCACCGAGCAACCGCAACCGAAGCGCGTTCAACTTAATGAACCCTTCGGCATCGCGTTGGTCGTATGCGCCCGCGTCATCCTCAAAGGTCACGACCTTCTCGCTATACAGGCTGAACGGCGATTTGCGGCCCACGACGTACGCGCCGCCTTTATAGAGTTTCAGGCGCACGGTGCCGGCGACCTTTTCCTGGCTATGGTCAATCGCCGCCTGCAACATTTCGCGTTCCGGCGCGAACCAGAAACCGTTGTAGATCAGCTCCGCATAGCGCGGCATTAATTCGTCCTTCAAATGCGCGGCCCCACGGTCGAGCGTGATTTGCTCAATCCCGCGATGCGCCGCCGCATAAATCGTGCCGCCCGGCGTTTCGTACATGCCGCGCGATTTCATGCCGACGAAGCGGTTTTCGACCAGATCGAGCCGCCCAATGCCATGCTTGCGGCCATATTCGTTGAGAGTTTCCAGCAAAGTCGCGGGCGACATCGCCTCACCATTAATGGCTACGCCATCGCCGCGCTCAAAATCGACGGTGATATATTCGGGCGTATCGGGCGCATCCTCTGGATTCACCGTGCGCGAATAGACGTAATCGGGGGTTTCCTCCCACGGGTCCTCCAACACTTTACCCTCGGATGAAGTGTGCAGCATGTTGGCGTCGGTGGAAAAGGGCGACTCGCCGCGCTTGTCCTTTGGCACGGGAATCTGGTGCTTTTCGGCAAAGTCGATCAGCGCCGTGCGGCTCGCCAAATCCCATTCGCGCCAGGGGGCGATAATTTTGATGTCGGGGTTCAACGCGTAGGCGGACAGTTCAAAGCGGACCTGATCATTGCCCTTCCCAGTTGCGCCATGCGACACGGCATCCGCGCCGGTTTCCTTGGCAATTTCAATCAGGCGTTTGCTAATTAAAGGGCGCGCAATGCTGGTGCCGAGCAGATAATCGCCCTCATAGCGAGCATTGGCGCGGAACATCGGGAACACAAAATCGCGCACGAATTCTTCACGCAAGTCATCGATGTAGATGTGTTCGGGCTTCACGCCCATCAATTCGGCCTTCGCCCGCGCGGGAGCCAATTCCTCGCCCTGCCCCAAATCGGCGGTGAAGGTGACGACTTCGCATCCGTACTCAACCTGTAACCATTTGACGATGACGCTGGTGTCCAAACCGCCCGAAAAGGCGAGGACGACGCGGTTGACTTTCTGGCCATTAATGGTGCGCATGGGCGGATTTTTCCCTTTAGGATAAGCAATAGAATCGCCGCTGCCCCTATCAGGCGGGGGGCGGGGGCGCAAGCGGCTGGGTTATCCCGCCACTGCCTTGGCCGCCGCCAATCCGGAAAGATACGCGCCGTGGACAGTGCCAGAGAAATCCGCGCTGCACGCCTCGCCGGCAAAAAGAAGTCGGTCGCCAGCCTCCCCCAAAGCGCGGCGGTCGGCGGGGCCGCTGCCCACGGCGTTGAAGGAATAGGCGCCTTTGGCGAACGGGTCCTGCGACCATCGTGTGAATTGATGCGCTAAGGGGTCTGGCACGGAGGAGCCGAACATCGCACGCACTGCCACCATCGCCTCGGCCAGTATCGCGCGGTCATCCATCCGTTCCACCGCCAATGCCGCATCCGCGCCGGTAAAACCGAGCAGTACGGGTTTAGCCGCCACCCGCGTAAAGCTGACCCATTGCGACCATTTCGCGGGGAAGGGTTTCATCAACTCATGCCAATCGGCGTCCTCGGGCCAATAGGCCTTTTCGAACCGCAGGAAATGCTTGTTGAGGAGGCCCATGCCAAGCGTATCAATCGCTTTGGCCTTCGCGGGCGGTAACGCGGGGGTGAACGCAACATCGCCCGCCTGCAACACGCCCAAGGGGATGGTGACGATGGCGTAATCAGCGTCAAATTGCACGCCGTTGGCACATTGCACCTTCACGCCCGTATCGCCCCAATCAACTGCTTGCATAACATGGCCCATTTTGATGGTCAGTCCCTTGGCCAAAAACGTCGCGATTTGGTCGTAACCGCCGGGGAAAAGCAAATCATCGCCCTCAGTTTCTTCATTCTCATCGATGCTCCACGCGGACATTGTGTCGAGCGATCCGGCATAAGCGAGTTCGTAATTGGCGGCGAGGTAATGGTCCAACTGCGCCTGCCGCGAGGGGGCGAGCTTCCCTGCTTTTACAAGCGAGGCGCGTATTGACACATCGGCGTCCTGCTCCTCCGCCCAGTCGAATGCAGCATCCAAATGCGCCTCCGCCCAATCGTCCCCGTTATCGTCTACTCCGATGGCGACCAGCGCGGGGTCGATGGTGAATTGCGCGCCATCATACGTCGTCATTGCTGTCGCCGCGCCCGCCTGCTTGGCTATGTCGGTAAGGGGATTGCCCTCGGGCCCATGGATCCACGATGCGCCTAGATCAATGGGCAGGTCGGGCCATGCGCGGCTGGTCCACAACCGCCCGCCAATTCGGTCGCGCGCCTCCAGCACAGTGACGTCATGCCCCGCCTCGCCCAGCGTCTTTGCCGCAGCCAGCCCCGCGATGCCTGCGCCAATAACGA
>JBGSSR010000258.1:0-2610 GCA_041736905.1 Sphingomonadaceae bacterium
GGGAGCGCTCGAATGGGAGTAATCGCAAATCCGAATGCCATTGGCGTTCCTGTCGATGGCACTGCGCCCGACCAATCGTTTTTCAACGACCTATCAAATGAGGTTGATGACAAGGGTTTCCTCGTCACTTCGACTGAGGAATTGTTCCAATGGGCGCGCACCGGCTCGCTATGGTGGATGACCTTTGGCCTCGCGTGTTGCGCGGTGGAGATGATCCACGTCAACATGCCGCGCTATGACATGGAACGCTTCGGCGTCGCGCCGCGCGCTTCACCGCGTCAGTCGGACGTTATGATTGTGGCGGGCACGCTGTGCAACAAAATGGCTCCGGCGCTACGTAAGGTTTACGACCAAATGAGCGAGCCGAAATATGTAATTTCCATGGGCAGCTGCGCCAATGGAGGCGGCTATTATCACTATAGCTACTCCGTCGTGCGCGGGTGTGACCGGATTGTGCCAGTGGATATTTACGTCCCCGGATGCCCACCGACTGCTGAGGCGTTGCTTTATGGCGTCATGCAGTTGCAGCGCAAAATCCGCCGCGTCGGCACGATTGCGCGATAAAGGAGGCAGAGATTATGGCCCATAATGCTCCTATTATTGCGCACGCCGATGGCACATTGGACGCACTTGTCGCCGCGCTTAGTGGTGCGGTGGTTGAGGCGTTTGCCGCCAATGACGAGCTGTCCATCACGGTGCAGCGCGACGCCATCGCCGGTGTCATGCGCACCCTGCGCGACGAACATGAGTATCAACAACTCATGGAAATTGCGGGCGTCGATTATCCCGAACGCGCGGAGCGGTTTGAGGTGGTTTATCACCTGCTGAGCGTCACCAAAAACCACCGCCTACGCATCCGCGTTTCGACCGATGAGGCGACACCGGTGCCGACGATCGTGCCGGTTTGGCCGAACGCCAACTGGTTGGAGCGGGAAGTGTTCGACATGTACGGCGTTTTGTTCTCGGGCCACCCCGATTTGCGCCGGATTTTGACCGATTACGGGTTTAAGGGGCATCCGTTCCGCAAGGATTTCCCGCTAACCGGTTATGTTGAATTACGTTATTCCGAGGAAGCGAAACGGGTTGTCTATGAACCTGTAAAATTGGCGCAGGATTTCCGCAGCTTTGATTTCATGTCGCCATGGGAAGGTGCAGATTACATCCTGCCGGGTGATGAGAAGGCGCCCGCCGCACCGCCTGCCGTTCCCGCACCGCCTCCAGTGGCGACGCCCAAGACGACGGAAAAGCCCGCCGACACCGGCGCTGGCGCAAAAACGGATGCTAAGGCTGCCGAAAAAGTGGGCGACGGTGCGCCGAAAGATAGCGCCGTGACCGCTCCTGCTCCGGACGTGACGGATTCGAGTGCGGATAACGCCGCGCCTAAACCCAAAAAGCCGCGTGCGGTGAAGGCAAAGGCGGATGCCGATGCTCCCGCAAAAAAGCCTGCCGCCCCCAAAGCGGCTAAGCGCCCCGCAACGAAGAAGGATAGCTAATTATGGCCGACTATCTGGAAGAAACCGCAGGCCAAACGGACCTTGCCGACCCCACAGTGGGCGATACCGAAATCGCAAACTATACCATCAACTTCGGGCCGCAGCATCCAGCCGCGCACGGCGTGCTCCGCATGGTGATGGAGCTGGACGGCGAAATCATCGACCGCGTCGATTGTCACGTCGGACTGCTGCATCGCGGCACCGAAAAGCTGATCGAGTATAAAACCTACCTACAGGCATTGCCGTATTTTGACCGGCTAGATTATTGCTCGCCGCTCGCGATGGAATATTCGTATGTGCTGGCGATTGAAAAGTTGCTGGATATTGAGGTGCCCATCCGCGCCCAATATTTGCGCGTGTTCTTTGCCGAGCTCACCCGCATTTGTAACCATATGCTGAACCTCGGCAGCCATGTGATGGACGTTGGCGCGATGACGCCAAACCTGTTGATGTTTGAAATTCGTGAGGATTGCCTCAACTTCTTCGAACGCGCATCGGGCGCGCGGATGCATAGCGCGTATTTCCGCCCCGGCGGTGTGCATCAGGATGTGCCGCTCAAACTGCTCACCGACATTGGAGAGTGGTTGGACACCCGCCTGCCGCGTATTTTTGAGGATGCGATTAGCCTTGTCGCCGACAACCGCATTTTCAAACAGCGTAACGTCGATATTGCGACGCTGACCAAGGATGAAGTGCTCGCCTGGGGCATGAGCGGGCCGATGATCCGTGGCTCCGGCATCGCTTGGGATTTGCGCAAGTCGCAGCCTTATGACGTGTATGACCGCATGAACTTCGACATTCCGGTCGGCACCAAGGGCGATTGTTATGACCGCTTCATGGTCCGTGTGGAGGAGGTGCGCCAATCCGCGCGCATTATGAAGCAATGCTTGGCCGAAATGCCCGAAGGCCCGATCATGACCGCCGACCGCAAAGTTGGCCCGCCAAAGCGCGCCGAAATGAAGACCAGCATGGAATCGCTGATCCACCATTTCAAACTCTATACCGAGGGTTTCCACGTCCCCGCCGGCGAAGTCTATGTCGCCACCGAAAGCCCCAAGGGCGAATTCGGCGTCTATCTGGTCAGCGACGGGACGAACAAACCCTATCGGTGCAAGAT
>JBGSSR010000275.1:0-3448 GCA_041736905.1 Sphingomonadaceae bacterium
GCCGCGCGCAAAACCGGGCCGAGGTGCCGATGGCGACCGCGTTGCAGCTTCTCGTCCGCGAACGGCTGACCGGCGCGGCGATCCCTCCTGAGGCACAAGCGGGCGTCGATATGATCCGCGATTGGGTGGAGGATAACGCGGGCGCGGATTTGGACGCGTTGCGCGAGACGCTGTCCGATCAGGCGGGATTTGCCGAGGTTGCGCAGTCCCTGCTCCAACATCTCGACCTGATGGAGGTCGCCGCGCCGCCCACGGAGGCCGAGGATAGCGCGGGCGATGATGAGGAGATGGAGGCCGACTCCAATCCCGACGACGGCGACCAAGAGGAGCAGCCGGGCGATTCCTCCTCCACCGAAATGCGCGCCGAAGTCACCGATGGCGGCGATGAAACCGATGGCGATAGCCAAGAAATCGAAACCGACGACGACGGTGCAGAAGGCGATATGGGCGAGGACGGGATGCAACCCGTCAACCCGCAACGCCGCAATTGGGATGGCTTTCCGCAAACCGATTACAAGGTGTGGACGGAGGCGCATGATGAAATCATCCCCGCCGCTGAACTCGCCGATGAGGATGAACTCAACCGCCTGCGCGCGCACCTTGATCAGCAGATGGCGCATTTGCAAGGGGCCGTTTCGAGGTTAGCGAACAGGCTCCAACGCCGGTTGATGGCGCAGCAACTCCGCTCTTGGGATTTCGACCAGGAGGAAGGCATCCTAGACGCCGCGCGCCTCTCCCGCATCGTGGTCGCGCCGGGCAGTAGCCTGTCGTACAAAGTCGAACGCGACACCGAATTCCGCGATACCGTGGTAACGATCCTGATCGATAATAGCGGCTCGATGCGCGGGCGGCCCATTTCCATCGCGGCGATTAGCGCGGATATTATGGCACGGACCCTCGAAAGGTGCGGCGTCAAAACCGAAATTCTGGGCTTCACCACCCGCGCGTGGAAGGGCGGAAAGGCGCGCGAGAGCTGGCTTGGCGCGGGTCGGCCCGCCTCGCCGGGGCGACTCAACGACCTCCGCCACATCATCTATAAGCAGGCCGACGAGCCATACCGCCGCGCACGCCGCAACCTTGGCCTGATGCTTCGCGAAGGGCTATTGAAAGAAAATATCGATGGTGAGGCACTGCTGTGGGCGCACAGCCGCCTTGCCGCGCGGGCCGAGGATCGGCGGATTTTGATGGTCATCTCCGACGGCGCTCCGGTCGATGACAGCACGTTATCCGTCAACCACGGAGGATACTTGGAACAACACCTGCGCCGCGTAATCGACTGGATTGAAAGCAAAAGTCCGGTACAACTTATCGCCATCGGCATCGGCCACGATGTTACACGGTATTACAAGCGTGCCGTCACAATCATGGATGCGGAACAATTGGGCGGCACAATGATTGAACAATTGGCCGGATTGTTCGACGACGGTTAGACGAAATTAACCACGGCAATCCGCCCAGAATTCTGCCAAATTATGTTGATTCCTACGACCATCGTTAACGACTTATTTGCACTCTTCTGCCATTTTACAACTGCACAGGAACAGGCCGAACCTTCGGCCGTGGTGGGATCGTTGGTGAGCTATGGGACGGGAATTTATACCGTTTGACAAATTATTTGCGAGCAATCGCAAGGATAGCTTCCGTGCGCGCATCGAGGCCCGGGCTGACCCGCTGCCCAATTTGACGCCCAGCCCGAGCGCAAGCGCATCGCACTTCCCATCGCCAGACCCAAAACCCGCCGCCGTGGCACCCGCGACGGAAATAGAGGCCCGCATTGCTGAGCGCAAAATGGTCAGCATTCGCGCCGAAATCAAAGAATCAGGCAGCGGCAAATATCAGATTTGGGTTGTCGACCTGTCCAAAACTGGCTTTCGCATCAAATTGCTCACGACGCTTGAACCAACGCGGACACAGTTCCTGTTACTGCCGGGATTCCAACCGCTGGCCGCGCATATTGCATGGCGCGAAGGCGATGAATATGGCCTACGCTTTGATAAGGCACTGCACGTTGCCGTGTTTGAGCATATCGCGAACACTTTCCCCGGCCTCACGCGCTAGGCTGGCTTTCTCTTAATCAAGGCCATGCGCAGACATTGGCACACCACCTCGTCACGTTGGTTGGTCAGCGTGTGGAAATAAATGACGATGCCTGCGTCTGGGCGCGATTTGCTGTCCCGTAATTCCCGAATTTCCGTTGCCGCGCGCATGGTGTCGCCGATAAATACTGGCTTTGGCATGGTCAACTTATCATAGCCCAAATTGGCAATGAGCACGCCCAAGGTCGTGTCCGCCACCGATAGACCGACCATCAGGCTAAATGTAAACGTCCCGTTGACCAAGATTTGCCCAAACTCGCTGGCCTTCGCCGCCTCTGCGTCGATGTGCAGCGGTTGCGGGTTGTGAGTCATGACGGTGAACAACAGGTTGTCCGTTTCCGTCACCGTGCGGCGGATGTCATGCTCAATACGGTCACCCACGGTCCATTCGTCGAAAAATTTGCCTGCCATTTTGGTCTCCTAAGCCGCCGTTTCATGCGCCGCGATTTTGGCAAGCACCGCCTCCACCTGCACCTGCGCGCCCGGGGTGGCGTTCAGTTCCTCCACGACGCCATCGAACGGCGCGGTGAGGGTGTGCTCCATTTTCATCGCCTCCAGCGTCAGGAGTTTCTGCCCCTTGGTCACGGTGTCCCCCGCCGCGACCTCCACCGCGATGATCTTGCCCGGCATGGGGGAAAGGATCGCACCGTCGGAGGCGGAGGCTTGGACTTTTCCATATTCGCGAGCTATTCCAATGCGATAGGATTGTCCTCTCTCGGTGACTAGGATTGCTCCTTCACTCAAATGGCTCCAAACTATCCGTGGCGGCCAAACATCATCATCGTCCCTAGCGGTGAACTCGAATTTTTCTCCCTCAGCTTCAATGCGTATTAGTGGTTTGTTTGGTTGATTGAGTCTAAACCCTAGCACACCATCACGCCATTGTTGCGTATCCTGAATCCAGCTATTTCGGTCAGCGCAAAACAATATAGACGACGCTTCTTCCAGTGCAAATTCACTTGGCGTAGCGGCTGGCATAAGCGCATCGCTCTTTGACCCAATCATACCAGTCGTTGCTTCGCCAGAACGAAATTCTTTATCCTGGAGTAGGGCGAAAAGGAATCCGGAATTGCTTTTTACCGGCCAAACCCCTGTTCGGTTCAGACAATCGGCCAGCGATTCAATGGCCTCTTCGCGCGTCTCCGCATGAGTGACCAATTTGGCGATCATCGGATCGTAAAACGGGGAAATGGTGTCGCCTTGCTCGACACCAGTTTCTAATCTGCAATCTTTATCGGGCGCGGCGAAGAATTCTAACCGCCCTACGCTAGGCAAAAATCCCTTCACCGGATCCTCCGCATAGAGCCGCGCCTCCATCGCCCATCCGTTGATGGATAACTCCTCCTGCCGCT
>JBGSSR010000330.1:0-7507 GCA_041736905.1 Sphingomonadaceae bacterium
CCCCTTCATATCCACCGCGCCGCGCCCGTAGAGGAGGTCGCCGCGAACCTCTGGCGCGAACGGCCCGCTCGCCCAACCCTCGCCGGGCGGGACGACGTCAAGGTGTCCGGCGAAGGCGAAATGGGTGGCCCCAGAACCTAAGGCGCTGCCGCGAATGGCGAACAGATTCTCCACTGGCCCATCTGGCGCATCCCCATCCAACGTGCGCGTGACGGTGAACCCCGCGCGGGCCAGCATCGCCTCCATCACGGCAAAGACGCTGCCGGTGGCGGGGGTGATGCTTTCGCATTGCATCAGGTCGATGGCATAGGTGAGCGCGGGAAATGTGGGGCTTGTCATAGCCGCCATCTAGTCGCAAATTGCGCTGCGACGCAAGACAGGAAGGACGCCAAAAATGCCCAAAATCGACCTATCCCAAATCCCGCAAACCAACGCCACCGGCTATCCAGAACCGTTCGACCAAGAGGTGCAGGGCCGATGGTATCGCCGCCTTGGCCCCGCCACGGGCCTCACCGATTTCGCCGCCAGCCATGTGGTCCTGAAACCCGGCGCATGGTCGTCGCAGCGGCATTGGCACAATGGCGAGGATGAAATGGTGATCATGCTGTCGGGCGAGGCGACTTTGGTCGAGGATGATGGTGAGCACATAATGCGCGCGGGCGATATTGCTGTGTGGCCAAAGGGATCCACCAACGGCCATCATTTGCGCAACGATAGCGACGCCGATTGCGTGTTCGTCGCGCTGGGTGGGCAGGGCACGGGCCGTGAGCGCGTCGACACCGGCGGCGGCTATAGCGACATCGACATGCTGTTCACGGCGGATGGGCGCTATATCACGAAGGATGGCACGGAATATCCGGCGAAGCGGGTTTGAGTGGCGCTCCTTCTTCCATATGGGAGAAGGATAGACAGGCTTGGCGATGGCATCGCCTGGCCGGACTTGGATGAGGGTTTGTAGCGTCAAGGGAGCAGCCCCCTCACCCAGTTGCGCCTAAGTCGTTCCGACTAAGCCTGCACAACCCTCTCCCCGACGGGGAGAGGGGGGTTTTGCGACTCTCCGCGCCTCCGCGTGAATCCAAACCGCTTGCCCTATCCGCGCTTGTTTGGCATAGTCGAGGGCCGCCGAACTTGCGGGGATTTTGTCCTGTATCAAGGCGGCGCTGGCACGGTGCTATAGGGCGGCGGGCCGGACCCATAAGACAAGAGAACCATGCACCGTTTCGCCAATCCCACCCGTTTCCTGTCGATAGCCCGCCCGCTCACCCCATGGCTGTTTTTCGGTGGGTTGTTGCTCGCGGCTGTGGCCGTTGGCTGGGGGCTGTTCGTCGCGCCTGCCGACCGGTTGATGGGGGAGACGGTGCGCATCCTCTACATCCACGTCCCCGCCGCGTGGTTGGCGATGGGCGGATGGATGGGAATTGCGGTGGCCAGCATCATGGAGCTGGTCTGGCGGCACCCTCTCGCCGCCGTATCCGCGCGCGCGGTCGCTGTGCCGGGGGCCGTGTTCACCGCCATATGCCTGGCCAGCGGGTCGATTTGGGCCAAGCCGACATGGGGCACATGGTGGGTGTGGGATGGCCGCTTGACCAGCTTTCTGGTGCTTTTTTTCCTCTACATCGCCTATATCGCGCTGGCCGGAGAGGTGGATAAGGACGCGCAGGGGCAGGGCGGGGGCAGCCGTATTGCCGCGATTTTCGGCATCGTCGGCGCGATCAACATCCCGATTATCAACCGCAGCGTGGTGTGGTGGAACAGCCTGCACCAACCGGCCAGCATCACGGCGGGCGGGTCCAGCATCGACGCCGTGTTCCTATGGCCGCTGATCGTCGGCGTGGTCGGGTTCAGCCTGTTGTTTAGCGCCATCATCCTGATGCGGATGCGCGTTATTTTGGCCAACAACAAACATGAGGCGCGGATGCGCCGGATGGCGGCGGTATGAGCCAGCAATGGTATTATGTCATCGGCGCCTATGCTGTCACTTTGGGCGGGTTGCTCGGCCTTGCGCTGTATAGCTATCGCGCGATGAAGACCGCCGAGGGGCGAGTCGAAAAAAGGGATCGCGACTGATGGCGGTGAAGGCGAAACATCAACGGTTGGTGCTGGCGGTGATCGCGTTGTTTGCGATTATGGGCGCGGGCCTTCTCGCGGCGTCGGCCTTGAAAGACCAAGCGGCCTATTTCTACACCCCCACCGAATTGGCGAAGGCCAAGCCGGAGGCGGGCAAGGCCATTCGTCTGGGCGGCATGGTGGAGGGCGGTTCCATCAAACGCGAACCCGATGGCGTCACCGTCCGCTTCACCGTCGTGGACCAGACGGGCAAGCAAAATGTCGTTTTTAAGGGCATCACCCCCGATCTGTTCGTCGAAAACAGCGGCGTGGTGGCCGAGGGCGCAATGGCGGCGGATGGCGTGTTTGTCGCCGAAAACCAGCTGGCCAAGCATGATGAAAATTATAAGCCGAAAGAGCTTCAGGACATGGATATGGACGCGATGCGCAAAGCGGCGGAGAGCATGGAATGACCCCCGAAATCGGCCTTATCGCCCTATGGATGGCCGCGGCGATGGCGTTGTTGCAGGCGTTTTGGGGCCTTGGTGCGCTGTCGCCCAAAATGGCGGCGTTCATCACGCCCGTTAAACGCGTGGCGGTTGCGCAGGCGGGCCTGTCCATCATCGCCTTTGCCGCGCTCATCCTCATGTTCATGGACACCGATTTGTCGGTGAAGCTGGTCGCGATGAACAGCCATGTGGACAAGCCGATGTTCTACAAAATCGCCGCCGCATGGGGGAACCATGAGGGGTCGATGTTGCTTTGGGTCACGGTGCTGAGCCTGTCGGGCGCGGCGGTGGCGTTACTGGAGCGGCAATTGGACCCGCGCACTTTGGCGGCAACCCTTGGCGCGCAGGCAGCGCTGGGCCTTGGCTTTTTCGCGTTCCTGCTGTTTTCGAGCAACCCGTTTGAGCGGTTGTCCCCCGCCGCGCCGGTGGGCATGGGGTTGAACCCATTGCTGCAAGACCCCGGCCTCGCCTTCCACCCGCCGACATTATATGTCGGATATGTCGGATTGTCGGTGGCATTCAGCTTCGCCGTGGCCGCATTGCTCACCCGCTCGGTCGGGCCAGCGTTTGCGCGCGCGATGCGGCCGTGGGTGTTGATTGCGTGGATTTTCCTCACCATCGGCATCGTCGCGGGCAGCTATTGGGCCTATTATGAGCTTGGCTGGGGCGGTTGGTGGTTCTGGGATCCGGTCGAAAACGCCAGCCTGATGCCATGGCTCGCCGCGACTGCGCTTCTCCATTCGGTCAGCGTTTTGGCGGCGCGTGATGCGTTGCGCAGTTGGACTGTGGCACTTGCGCTCATCGGCTTTGCTATGTCGATGATTGGCACGTTCCTCGTCCGGTCGGGCATATTGACCAGCGTCCATGCGTTTGCGGTGGACCCGGAGCGGGGCGGCTTTATCCTTGGCCTGATGGCGTTTTATACGGGCGCGGCGTTTATCCTGTTTGCCTTGCGCATCGGCACAGTGAAGCAGGGCGAAGGCTTCCATTTGTTCAGCCGTGAGGCGGGGTTGGTCGCCAACAACCTGCTGCTCTCCGTCATCCTTGGCGTGGTGTTTATCGGCACGCTCTATCCCTTGTTCGCGGAATTGGCGTTCGGCGCGCAATTGAGCGTTGGCCCGCCCTATTTTAACAAGGCGTCGGTGCCGCTCACCTTCCTGCTCGTGCTTGTGCTGCTTATAGGGCCGCTCTTAAGTTGGCGGCGCGATGGGCGCGGCGGGTTGGTGAAGAAGGTGGCACCGTCCATCGTGTATGGCGTCGCGGTCACGATCATCTGCTTCGTTCTGGCCCCCGAAGCGGGCGTGTATCCGATCCTTGGACTGGGCTTTGCCGGCGCTTTGGCGGTGGCCAGTGTGATGCCGCTTGCGTCTCGCAACTTGGCCCGCACGCCATTGGCCACTTATGGCATGGTCATCGCGCATTTGGGCATAGCCGTGGCGATGGCGGGCATGGCGTCGGAGCGTGGCTTTTCGACCGAGAAATTGGTCGCGATGGCCAATGGCGACACCGCCGAAGTCGCCGGTTGGACCGTCAAACTCAACGATGTGCAACCGCGTCTCGGTCCGAATTGGAGCGCGACGGAGGCGAATGTCACTGTGTCGCGCGGTGGCGATTCGATTGTCCAAACGCCGCAATCGCGCCACTTCACCTCGCCCGAAATGGATACGAGTGAGGCGGCGTTGCTGACCCGATGGGACGGGCAACTCTACCTTGTCCTCGGCGCGAACGAGGCGGCGAAGGACGGCTCGCTTGGCCCGCGTTGGCAAATGCGGATTTGGTGGAAGCCGTTTGTGTCGCTCATTTGGATTGGCGGGCTAATGATCGCGCTGGGCGGAGCCTTGTCGCTCATCGGGCGGTGGTTGATTGCGTGGCGGAAGCGCCATGATGCTGTGAGCGGCGCGCCCGACCAAGCGCCGGAATTTGGGGAGGTTTTGGCATGAAGCGGTCGTTTCTGGTCTGGATTCCCGTCCTCGCCCTCGTCGCCCTCGTCGGCACGTTAAGCGTCGGCATGGCGCGCGAACGCAGCAACACGGGCGGCGATTTCGTGCCCAGCCACATGATTGGCAAGCCCGTGCCCGCGTTCAACCTGCCGCAAGCCGTGACCAACCGCCCCGGCCTGAACACTGCGACGATGAAGGGCGAACCGCGCCTTATCAATATCTTCGCCAGCTGGTGCCTGCCGTGCATTGCCGAAGCACCGCAATTGCTTGCGCTGAAAAAAGCAGGTGTGCGGATTGAGGGCATCGCGGTGCGCGACAAACCCGCTGCTGTGGCGAAATTCGTCAATCGCCACGGCAATCCCTTCGCCAGCATTGGCATGGACAAAACGGGGCAAATGCAATTGGCATTGGGCGCGACCGGCGTCCCGGAAAGCTATATCGTGGATAGCAAGGGGCGCATTGTCTACCAACACATCGGCGACATCCGCGCCGACCAAGTCGCCGACATCGCGCGCCGTGTGAAGGCGGCGAAATGAGGCTTTTCGCCCTATCCCTGTTGCTTCTGGCATCGCCCTTGGCCGCGCAAGAGCAAGGCGCGCCCGATGCGCCGCTCGCTTATGCGCAACTGGACGATCCCTTACAAGAAGCCGCCGCCAGCGACCTGATGGAAACCATCCGCTGCGTCCAATGTCAGGGGCAAACGATTGCCGATAGCGACGCGCCGATTGCCGCGACCATGCGCCACGAAATCCGCGAACAAATTGGCGCGGGCAAGTCGCCCGATCAAGTCAAACAATGGCTGATCGACCGCTATGGCGAGTGGGTGACCTATGATCCGCGCTTTAATCCCGCGACTGCGCCATTGTATTTGGTGCCGCTGTTCCTGCTGATCTTCGGTGGGTTCATGGCGTGGCGGCGGTTTTCCGGGCCGAAACCGAGAGAACAAGGGGATGCGGCATGACGGCTTGGCTCATATTCGGCGCATTGGCGTTCATCCTGCTCGTGGCCGCATGGTTTGCGACAATGCCCAAGGGCGGCGTGACGATGGTGGCGACCGCCGTGGCGTTGGCGGGCGCAGGCTATGCGACGCAGGGGCAACCGACACTGGCCGCGTCCCCTGCGCAGGCCGTGGCCAGTGATGAGGGCGAACTCGCCGCCGCGCTTATCGATTTGCGCAATTTGATGGACCGCAATTTCGGCCCGCATAAGGCTTGGCTGACGATGTCCGACGCGGCGCTTCGGCGCGGGGATTACCCGATGGCGGTGGCGGCGATTGAGGGCGGATTGAAACAGAACCCAGGCAATGATGAACTGCTGAACGCGCGCGCATTGGTGCTTTTTATGGCGGCGGATGCCAATTTGACGCCCGCCGTTGCCCTGGCCTTTGAAAAGGCGAAGGCATCGAAATGGCACCCCGGCCCCTATTATTTTGAGGGGCTGGCGCATTTGTCCGACCGGAAGCCTGAACTGACGTTACCGCTTTGGGAAACCGCCATGACGCGCGGCACGCCAAAGGGGGAATGGCGCGCGCCGGTGGGGGCGCAATTGGATGCGCTGAAAAATATGATGGCGCAAGTGGAGGCAGCGGAAGCGGCGCAGGGAGCGGTGCAAGAGGCGCCACCACAGAGTGCGGCGCAGCCCTAAACGAATCCATTTGCCCGCCCCTATCAACGGTGGTAATGGCCCGTCCTTTCCACGGCCCTTGCGGCCTTGGCCCGGCGCGAGTCGGACTGTTTTGGGGGCATGAACCGCATGACCGATGACAATGCACCTGCTGCCTCTGGCGCTGCGCCTATCGATGGCGCAGAAGGCGGCCATGACGGCGCAGACGGCCATGGCTATTATGGCCATAAGAAAGCCTCCATTTACACATTATGCGTCGGTGCGATTGGCGTTGTGTTCGGCGATATCGGGACCAGCCCGCTGTACGCGTTCCGCGAAACCTTTGCGGGCCATCACCCGTTGGCGCTGGATACATTGCACGTCTATGGCGTGATATCCCTGATGTTTTGGTCGATGATGTTGGTCGTGACGTTCAAATATGTCACCATCATCATGCGCGCCGATAACAAGGGGGAGGGCGGTTCGCTGGCCCTGCTCGCGCTCATCAATTCGCAGACAACAACCCGCAAATGGTCCGCCGGTATCGTGATGCTGGGCGTGTTTGCGACCTCGCTTTTTTATGGCGACAGTATGATTACGCCCGCCGTGTCGGTGCTCGGCGCGGTGGAGGGCATCGGCGTCTATGCCCCGGCGTTCCAATCCTTGGTCGTGCCGCTGGCCATATTTATCCTCGTCTTCCTGTTCTTTATTCAGGCGCAGGGGACAAGCCGCGTGGCGATGTTCTTTGGCCCGATTATGCTGCTCTATTTCGCGGTGATTTCGGTGCTGGGCGTGGTCAGCATCATGCAAAGCCCTCACATATTGGTGTCGTTGAGCCCGCATTGGGCGGTGTTGTTTTTCATGAACAACCCGTTGGAGGCGTTTCTGTCGCTGGGCACCGTTGTGCTCGCGGTAACGGGTGCGGAGGCGCTCTACGCCGATATGGGGCATTTCGGGCGTAAGCCGATTGGCGTAAGCTGGTTGACGTTCGTGCTGCCCGCGCTCATCCTCAACTACATGGGCCAAGGCGCATTATTAATGCGCGAAGGCACAGCGGCATTGGTCAGCCCATTCTACCTTCTGGCCCCCGAATGGTTCCAATGGCCCTTGCTCATCCTTGCCACCTGCGCGGCGGTGATTGCCAGCCAAGCCGTCATCAGCGGCGCGTTTTCGGTGACGCAGCAGGCGATCCAATTGGGCTTCATGCCGCGCCTGAAAATCGAACATAAATCGGCGAGCCAAGCCGGGCAGATTTATATCCCGACCGTCAACTGGGGCCTGATGGTCATGGTGATCCTGTTGGTCGTGGTGTTCCAAAGCTCGTCGAATTTAACCGCCGCTTACGGCATTGCGGTGACCGGAGCGATGTTCGTCGACACGTGTTTGCTGACCGTATTGTTGACCAGCCTG
>JBGSSR010000332.1:0-5268 GCA_041736905.1 Sphingomonadaceae bacterium
TGGCTGAACCCCGTCATCTCACCGTTTACCCCGCGAAGGCCAAAGCCCGCATCGGTCGAATAATCGGCGGTTTTCAGCCGTCCGTCATCAAACACAAACGCCTCATTCGCGGCATATTGCAAATACAGTTCGCCATCATCATGCGACGACAACAACTCGCGTGCCAACGCCTGCGCCCCATCGGGGTCAAGCATGTCGGGCTGGTATAGAAAAGAGCGGGGATCAGTCATAGGATGGATATAGGGGCTTCATCGCGCCGTTGCGACAAAATTGTGTTGCGAAGTTTTGGCGTCAAACTATCGTTTCGGTTCCATTTGTAAAATTTGAGGGGCAAACCGCAATGAAGCGTTCGAATTTGCTGTCATGGGTTTTCATCGCCAGTGCCACCGTCCTGACCGGAAGAGCTGCGTTTTCGCAATCAACTTTGCCGCCCGTATTAACCGATCCAGCCGATATTGAGCGCGCGCGGGTGTCCTGCGATGCCGGCAATTTGGCGGATTGTTACCTCTACGGCCGGTCCATCCGCCCCAAAGGCAGGGACGTGAAGTCTATGAAGCCATCCTTTGATGTGTCTGAAAAGGCGTGCGACAAGGGATATGCACTGGCCTGTAATGACAAGGCGCGGCGGTATATTCTTGGCATCAACGTCAAAATTGATTTGAAAAAGGGACGCAAGGCCGCGGTTCAGGGATGCGAAGGCGGTGATACCCTTTCGTGTGAACTCGTCAAACGGTTGGACAATCCGCCCCCCAGCGCGGTGGCTTTGCGCAATTTTCCGGCCGCCGAGCAAATGAACGTCAATCACGCGCTCTATTTTGACGACATTGGCGCGGAGCGATTGGAGGATTATGCTTACGAAGAGCCTTATAAATCGAAGCCCGAATGGAAATGGAACTTGATGGCGGCGAGCTGCGAAATGGGGCATTTTTCGGCATGTACGCAGGCGGGGCTGGCCTTTATGGACCAACCGGCTTTCAAAAATGAATATAAAAAGGATATGCCCCGTGCGCTGCAATTGTTGCGCATTGGCTGCAACGGTGATGATCCGTTTTCCTGCTATAGTTTGGGTATCGGTTTAAAAACGCAAACTGGTTCATTTGGTCAGGAGTCAACAGCGGCATTCGTGAAATCCCGTCCTGCCCTGCAAAAGGGATGCGATGAGGGTAAAGGCGAATATTGCGGACTTTTGGGGTTTATGTACCAGTACGACATTGGCGCGGATTACCAACCCGATCAAGTTGACGCGATCTACGCCCGTGGATGCGATTTGGGTGCCCAAAGGTCCTGTGACGATCTCGCCGCATTCCGCGAAAAACGCGCCATTGCCGACGCCCCACGCCTTGAGCGTGAAAAATGGGCCAACGGCGCACAATCAAAACAATATTGCGATGGCCTAGTCTCCCAATGGAACGCCGAAGCGGCAAGCACGCAAGCCGATTATGCTGCTTTGGATGCACGGCGCGCCAAAACGCAAACAGCCAATGGGGCTAATAACGTATTCGCCGAAATGACAACCGTTAAAAGACAGGGATGCTACGCGCTGCTCGCCATCACGAAGCAGGGAAAATACACCTGTCCTTCGCATTATGAGGATATGCTGCACACCGGCCGGAAAATCCATTACGGTTTGGATGATTGCGCCGTGCAATTGCGCGAGATGGATGCGGAATATCATCGGACGTTCGGGTGAATGACGCCGCATGTAATTGAATAAAATCAATAAAACCGAAAGCAAAGGATCATGCAATGAAGGTACTATCGACCAAAATCCGCATGGCCCTCGCGGCTTTCGGTGCGTTGGCATTGGCGGGCGGCGGTGCCGTTATGTTATCCGCGCAAGCCCTACCTCCGGTCGAGACTGATCCGGCGGCCATCGCGGCGGCGCTGAAGGCGTGCGACGCGGGGGACGCGGAAAAATGCTACGTTTATGGTCGTGCGGTGGCGGCAAAAAGTACAACTCAGGAAGACATAATTGCCGCTTATAAATACATCCAAAAGGCGTGCGACGGCGGTGTCGCCAATGCCTGTTTCGGGACCAGTCGGCGTCACGCCATGGGGTTTGGCGTCAAAATCGATTTGAAAAAGGCCCGCGATTATGCCGCGCGCGGCTGCAAAGGCGGTGATGAGCGCGCGTGCGCGGTGCAGAAACGGTTCGATCGGCCCGCGCCCAGTGCGGCCAGCTTGATCGGATTGCCATACGCCGCGCAAGCAAATGTCAACAACGCGCTCTACATCGAACCCGATGGCGCCGTGACGATCGCGAACTATGCCGATGCGGATATGTTCAAAGACAATCCGAAGATGAAATGGAATATGAAGGCGACCTCATGCGAAATGGGCCATTGGGAGGCGTGCCAGGATGCCGCCTTGGCCTTTACCGATACGCAGGGGTTCGAGGGCGAAGGCAAAAAAGACCTGCCGCGCGCCATTAAACTGGCGCAAATCGGATGCGATGGTGGTGATTCCGTATCGTGCCACATATTGGGGCTGGTGGTGAGCGTTTCCAACGGTAACATCGTTACCGAGCGATCGCAGGCCGCTTACAGAAAGGCGTATCCCGAATTTCAGGCATTATGCGAGTCCGGCAAAGGCTATTATTGCGACGCGATTGCCCATTATCACGACGGCATCGCCTTTGACTATAATGGCGAGCGGGTCGAATATTATTACGCCAAGGGATGCGAATTGGGCTATCAAAAGGCGTGCGAGGGCTATGCCAAGGCGCTAGACAAACGCCAACAATTTGCCGCGCAAGACGCCGCGAAGCGTCAGCAACAGGCGCGCGAAGATATGTACATGCTCTATATGTGGGGTTCCGCGCCAAAGGACACGGCGACGATCAACCAATGCCTTGGCTATCGCGACAAATTTAACAACGAAATCAATGACTATAACCGACGGGGGGAAGCGTTGGTCCAAGGCACGGACTCGTGGAACGTGAGCAGCAAACGCAGCAAATTGGCTGATTATAGCGAAGATTCGTGCACCAAACTGCTCAACATCGCGGATCAGGCGGGACGTGCGGGATGCTATGGCGAAGACTACCGCTATATGATGGAGCAAATCCCGAAGTTTGAGAACGTCAGCGTTGACGGGCCGTGCTATCACCGGTCGCTTGAAATGGGCGCGGACTGGAACCCCAATAACGACTATTAGGCGCGGTTAAGGCGACAAAAAAGCCCGGCGTTGATGGGTCAACGCCGGGCTTTTTATGTGCTGTGATTTCCGCGTTACCGCCGACCGCTGAACTGCCGCATATAATCGCTGTCGGGGGACAGGATCATCTGCGTTGTTTCGCCGTCCGCCGTCTTGGCAAAGGTGGTGCGATAGCTTTGCATGGCGCGGTAGAAGTCATAGAAATCCGGGTCCTTGCCATAGGCATCGGCATAGATTTTCGCTGCCTGAGCATCGGCCTCGGCACGGATAATTTGCGCCTGTTTTTGACCTTCGGCCTGAATGGAGGTAGCCTCTTGTTGCCGCGCGGTGCGCATTCGGTCAAATGCCGATTCCAATGGCGTGCCCTTGGGCAGGTCGGCGCGTTTGATGCGGACATCGACGATTTCGACGCCGTATTTCCTCGCCTCAGTATTCAGGCTGTCCTGAATATTGTCCATGATCTGGCCCCGTTCAGGGCTGAGCAGATTGGCAAAAGTGCGCTTACCCAATTCGTTGCGCAAACGCGAACCCAAAATGGCGCGCAATTGCGTAGTCAGGTTTTCCTCTGTCCGCACGGTGCGATACATCTTAATCGGGTCCACCACGCGGAAGCGCGCAAAGGCGTCCACTTCAAGGCGGAGTTGGTCGGTAGAGGTCACCTCTTGTTGCGCCATTTCGACGCGCAATATGCGTTTATCGACCCAATTGATTTGTTCAACAAAGGGGATTTTGAAATGCAATCCCGCCGTGCTGGCGGTGCGGTGATATTCGCCATAGCTGGTAATAATCGCCTGTCGCTTTTCATCGACGATATAGGTGCTCATATACAATGTCATGAAAACGACCAAGGCGACAATCGACAAGGCGAAGGGGTTTTTTAGGGCCGTGCGGTCCATTATTTGGCTCCTTTCGCAGGCGTGACAGTGACAGGTTCCGGCGGTGTAACGGCGCGGCGTTTCACCTCGGGCAGGGGCAGATATGGTGTCACGCCATTGGCCTCAATCACGGTTTTGTCCGCGCCCTGCAACACGCCCTCCATTGTTTCATAATACATCCGGCGGCGCGTGACTTCGGGGGATAAGCGATATTGTTCGTACACCTTGTTAAAGCTGGTCGCGTCGCCTTCGGCCCGTTCCAATTGCTGCTGCGCATAGGCACGGGCCTGGTTGATATAGGTTTCCCGCTGTTGTTGCGCCGCGTTGACGCTGCGGAAGGCTTCCTTCACCGATGCGGGCGGGTCGGTTTCTAGGATGGTGACGCTGCGGACTTCGATGCCGGCGCCGTAGCTATCCAGAATTTCCTGCATCCGCGCCCGCGCCTGCGATTCAATATCGCCGCGTTTGGGGCCAATGGCATCAGTGAGTTTGAAATTGGCGAGCACAGCGCGCATCGCGCTTTCGCCGACCTCTTGCACCGTCGCCTCCGGATTTTCCAAGACGAACAGGAATGCGCGCGGATCCTTCACCGTCCAACGGATTTCATAGGCAAGGTCGATCAAATTCTGATCGCCGGTCAGCACCAAATTATCGTCATTGTCGCCGACGGTGCCGATTTTGGTGGTGTTGATGGCGTTGGCGTCCACTTTCTCAAGCCGCTCAAACGGGAAGGGCAGGGTGAAGTTGATACCTTCGCCGACCGTGCGGTTGTATGCGCCGAATTGCGTCACCACGCCCTCTTGTTCGGTGCCAAGCCGCCAAACGCTGGTCGAGAACAACCAAAGCGCGACAATGGCGAGCGCGACATAGCCCCAAAACCTGCGTCCTTGTCCATCGCCCATCGGGATACGCGGGAAGCCGCCGCCGCCACCGGCCCGTTTGAACAAATCCTCAACATTGGGGCCACGCCCTCCACCACCATTGGGGCCGCCGGTGCGTGCGGGCTTTGGGCCTTCCGGGCGCGGGGCCCACGGATTTTTCGGGCCGTCAGCGGCGGGCTTGTCGCTATCGGAATTACCGGCTCCATCGCCGTCGGAACCACCTTTCGATGGTCCCCATGGGCTGTTCGCCATTGCGGCGATTATGGAACGGGTGCGGGAAAAAAGTCCGGCGGCGGTGTCGGTCGTTTTGTCGGTCATAGAGTCTTTATAGGAAGCGTTTTACAGAAAAACAGTGG
>JBGSSR010000010.1:0-14498 GCA_041736905.1 Sphingomonadaceae bacterium
ATCTAGCGCATTATTCTGCGGTTCTTTGGGTTTTGTCATAGTCATGGATCCGCACAAAACATCATTGAAACATAAAGGTCAATTCTAATTTGGTGTGTGCGAAATTCTGCCCGATTCTAACCCAAACGCCGCGCCGCCAAATCGGTATCAATTTGGGGACGCAATCGGTCCATCGGCCATGCCAAAAACAGAACCGCCTGCGCCGCCAACATCGCAATGGAGCCACCGTAATAGGTCCAACGGATGGCCCCGCGCGCGCCATCGCTGACCGCCGCTGGGTCATATTCGGCAAAGGCCAACATATAGGCAACGCCCGCCGTGCCGACCGCCATGCCGACTTTGGTAGCGAGGCTGATGCCCGCCGACAGCAATCCCGCTTGCCGCACGCCGAATTGCCATTCGTGGTAATCCACCGTCTCCGCAATCATCGTGAACGCGGCGGTGATGGTGATGGACGTGACGAGGCAAGCTGCGAAATAGACGATCAGGAACGCCGTCGTGTTGCCCTCACACAGCGGCAAAATGGCGAACAATATCATAGCGATCAGCAACACGCCCGCGCCGCCGTTGCGTATCCCCGTGCGCGCCAAAATCGGCGGCGCCACAAAGGAGCTGAGCAGCAACATACCCGCGACCGCTGGCAACATAACCGAAATCATCCATGGTTGGCGCAACACTTCTATCGCGAAATAGGTGGTCGATGACATCATCAACCCAAACCGGATGAAATAGAGCAGGCACGACCCAAACACGATCCACCACGCGCGGTTGCGCAACATCTGCCCAATGGCGGGGCCAATGGCGAAGGAAGGATTGGCGTTGTCCTCCACCCGCTCCTTGCAGTTTTTATACAGTGCGAATGTGGCCAGCAGGCCAATCGCGGCGAACAATACGCCCACCGACAGGAACCCGCGCCGCGCATCATCTCCGCCGAACAGGTCGACGAGTGGCATGGTCGCCGCCGTGCCCAGCACCACCGACACCGACGTGCCAACCGACCGCATCCCGGACAGTTTCAACCGCTGCCCCGTATCCTCGGTCATCATGGGCATTAATGCGGTATAGGGGATGGATTGCACCGACATGAGTATGCCCAGCGCTTTGAACGTCAAAAACGCATAGGCAATCTGCGCATTCTGCGACCAGTTGGGCATGTAGAATATGGCGATGGTGAACAGGGCATAGGGCACCGCCGTAAACAGAAAATAGGGCCGCGTCCGCCCCCACCGGCTGCGCGTTTTGTCGACCGCTATCCCGACCAACATGTCGATGACGGCATCCATCAACCGCGCGACCAAGAACACCGTGCCAATCGCGGCGGCGGGAAGGCCGACGATATTGGTATAGAAAAACAGCAGGAAGCCGCTGGCGGTATTATAGGCTAGGCTGGTCCCCATATCGCCCATGCCGTAGCTTATCCGTTCGATAAGGCGCAATTTGGGCGCAGTTGTCGTGTGTGAGTCTCTCGTGTTTTCGGCTGCCATACCCTCTCCTCGCTCGCGCTTCACACGCGATGCCCGTCCGCGCGAGGCGCGCAATACAGGTGTTTCAGGTGGCCGAACTTGGCGGGACAGGGTCGCAACCCTCGCCGCATTGTCCTTATGCTTTCGCCGTTAGGCAAAGGGCTATCATTTTCCACTCTTGCCAGCAATATATAAAATGCGTATTCCAATATCGTCGAGGCTCCCCCGCGCCCGATGATGGGAAACGCCCCATCCCAACGCCCAGGGTCAGGCGCACTTTTTAGGAGCACCCCATGGGCTTTGCACTGTCCGTCAATCTTGAATATATGTTCCACGAGGCCGGTGACCGGCTGGAGGACCGCATGGCCGCTGCTGCGAAGGCTGGCTTTGACAAGGTCGAAATCTTCACCACCGCCAACCGCGATGTGCCGTCATTAAAGGCCGCACTTGCCGACACCGGATGCCAATTGGTCAGCACGGTGGCCGATCCGCGCACGCAGCTGGTCAATAAGGACACGCACGAAGGCTTCCGCGCCATGTTCCGGCAGGCCGCCGAGGATGCGTTGGAATTGGGATGCGGCCGCATGGTCGTGGGCAGCGGCTCTGCCGTTCCTTATATGAAACGCCCCGTGCAGATCCAAATCGTGTCCGACGCCATCGCCAGCGTCCTGCCGATTTGCGAGGAATTGGATTTCAACATAATGCTGGAACCCGTCAACACCCGCATGGACCACCCCGGCGTCTTGTTTAGCCAGACGGTGGATGTAGAGGCGGTGATTGCGCATGTCAGCAGCCCACGCGTGCGTATCCTCTATGACCTCTACCATTCGGTCGTTGAAGGCGAAAATCCCGCCGAAGTCTTGCCCCGCATTGCGCCTCTGTTGGAGCATGTGCAGGTCGCCGATGCGCCGGGTCGCGGCGAACCGGGATCGGGCGCGATTGACTGGCCCGCGATGTTGGGCTTGCTCAAATCCGTCGGCTACACCGGCCTGATCGGGTTGGAATGTAGCCCAACGACGGCGATCACTGCCGATGCCTTGGGGCATTTCCGCGCATTAGCCGAAGCGGCGTAAGGGGTAGGCGCGGGGTTGAGGTTCAGCCCCGCGCATCCGCCAAAATCATTGCCGCCGCTACATGCGCAACCGCGATCGCGGGCCCATTGGTATTGCCTGATACTGGTGTCGGCATGATCGAGCAATCGACCACACGCAGCCCGTCAATGCCATGCACCCGCGTGCGCGCATCGGTGACGCTGTTCTTTGCATCCACGCCCATCGAACAGGTGCCCGTGCCGTGCAGCCCGGCCTCCACCATTTTGGCGAGGTCTGGCAAAATGGCTTCGTCGCTGTCGGCCTGCGCGCCCGGCATCCGCTCCGCCCCGATATAGGGCGCTAGGGCTGGCGCGCTGGCAATTTGGCGGAACAGGCGGAACAATTCCAACGCCTTTTGCCGGTCATAGTCATCGGCCCAGATGTTCATATCGACCAAGGGCGCGGTTTTGAAATCGGGCGAGGTGGCCGTGACGCTGCCCCGACTGCGCGGGCGCAAGTGATAGCCAGAGAAGGTAAGTCCCGGCTTGTCGGTAATCGGGCTGCCCGGACGCGCCGCCATTTCGTTGACCGTGCGCATGGCAAAGGGCGCGGCGGCGACCTGAAACTCCGGCCAATGGGTCAGGCCCTCGCCCGATACCAAGCCTGTAATCGGCATCCCGACGCGTGCTAATGGGCCGGTGCGTGTGGTGAAATAACGGATGGCGTTGGCGTAAAGCCGCCATCCGACAAATTCACGGTTCGTGCCGGGGTGACCCGTCAGGTCGAACGACACACCGAATTTTTGATGGTCGGCAAAGTTTTGCCCGACGGCGGGCAAATCAAGCGCAACCTCTATTCCCGCCGCTTTCAACGCCGCGCCGCCGCCGATGCCGGACAGTTGCAGGAGGTGAGGGGAGCCGTAAACACCGGCGGACAAGATAACTTCGCCCGCATGGTAAGTAGTTTCGGCACCATTTTCTTCGCACACAATGCCAGTCGCGCGCTTACCGTCGAGCAGCACTTTTTTGACTTGGCAATAAGTGCGGATGGTCAAATTCGCCCGGGATTTTATCGGTTTCACGAACGCCTCATAGGCCGACTCGCGCTGCCCCATTCGGTCTACGGTGTATTGGCTGCGGCCGACGCCGGTTGCGTTCGGGGTGGTGATATCGTCCAGCCACGGCATCCCCGCGCTTTGGAATGCGCCTATTAATGCGTCGAACACGGGGGATTTATAAGTGGAGGCGGTGACTTGCAATTCCCCGCCGCGCCCGCGCCCGACATGTGCGCCGGGGTCACGGTAATCCTCGAACGATTTATACGCCCCGGCAATGGCATCCCAGCCCCAACCGGTGAGGCCACGCGCCACCCAACCATCATAATCGGCGGGCATTCCGGGCAGATACCAAGTGCCGTTAATCGCGCTGGAGCCGCCGAGGCCGCGGCCATAGACGTGCATTTCCTTTCGCCGTCCTTCCTGTTGCTTCACCGGAAAGGCACGGAAATACGCGGGGTTGCCCATGATTTTGACGAAGCCGCCCGCCATCTTGATAAAGGGATGTTGATTGTCGCCGCCGTCCTCGACCAACAGCACGCGGTTTTTCGGATCGGCGGACAGCCGGTTGGCCAGAACGCATCCGGCGGACCCTGCGCCCACAATGATATAATCGAAACTGCCGGTCATCCTCTGCCCCTCTATCACACGCGAACGAGTTAGCGCGCCCCGTATTTTTTCAGCACGGCTCTTGACCGCTTGTCAAGTCTGAATTAGAATATGTTTTCTAATTAATAGGAGGCGGATGCTATGACCATCACATTACCGGTGGAACGAATCATTGGTGAGGAGGGTTTGGAACTCACCGACGCAGGCGCGAAATTGGCCATGCGTTTGCCATGGTATCGGTCATTGCCGTTCTCGGTGGTTGAGGTGGAGGAAGTCACGCTGAACGGCGCGACCGTCGACCTGTCCGATGCGCGCATAGAATATGACGGGCAAAGCTGGCCACTCGCCGACATTGGCGAACAGACAAACGCGTTCTGGTTCGTCCGTGACAGCGCGTTTTTGGTCATCCCCAACCTGCCCGTGGCGAAGGGTGAGGCGCACGACGTGCAACTGACCCTCTATATCAGCCCGCCCTACATCCCCGGAATGCGCCGCTTCAACGTGCAATCCGAAACATTGACCGTGCAATAAGCGGCAGGAGCATGACTATGACGACGACCAGCACTGGCCCGCAAGTGGGCGTGACGCTCTATTCCTTCACCAACGAATTTCTGACCCGCCAATTTGATTTGGACACGTTGCTCGACGAAGTGGCGAAGCGAAACCTTGGCCCCAATATCGAGATTATCGGGTTTCAGAATTTCAAGGAATTCCCCGATGTCTCCGACGCCTTTGCCGGTTGGTTTAAGGATAAAATGGCCGAGGTGGGCCTGAACCCCTTATCCTGCGCGATCAATTCCGACCGGTTTTTGAAACCGGGGCAGCAACCGATTGAGGACGATATATTGGTCGAATATCACCGGCGGCAGATTCGTTCTGCAAAGAAAATGGGGTTCAGACTGGTGCGTTATCAATTCGCATTGCCCGTCCATTTGCTCCCCGAAATTGCGCCTTATGCCGAGGAACTCGACATCCGCATGGGCGTCGAGGTGCATGCGCCGATGTGGGCCGGCCATCCTGCGGTGCAGGCTTATGGCGAGATGTATGAGAAACTCGATACGCCTTATCTGGGCTGGATTCCCGACTTCGGCGGCACGGCGTCGCGTATCCCCGAATCCATGCTCAACGCCGCACGCGCGGTGGGCGCGCAGGAAAGCCTACTGGATAAGCTCAAAGAAGTCTGGCTTGAAGATGGCATGAGCCATGAGAAGGCGGGCCGTCTTCGCGAATGGGCGATGCCTTTGGGCCACCACCCATCGCATATTCAGGCGGCGTGTCTGGCGTTTTTCATCCTGTCCAATCATGATCCCAAAAGCTGGGCTGCGCTGGTCGATCGCACCATCCACATCCACGGCAAATTCTACGGCGTGGACGATGATGGGGTCGAGGAAGCGATTGATTACGCCACCATCCTGCCCTTGTTCAAGGACGGCGGCTTCACCGGCACTATGGTCAGCGAATGGGAGGGCCACGCCTACGATATGCGCGATGCCTTTGAACAAGTCCGCCGACATCAGGCGATGAGCCGCGCGATTTGGGCGGATTGAGCTCCGCACATTGCTGCTTAAAAAAAGGGGCCGGAGTGCGAAACTCCGGCCCCTTTTTTGCCGATAGAAACAACCAATCAAATGGCGGTCGGGCGGCCTCTACTTAGGACCAATGCCACCAAGAACACCAAAATGGCAACCACAACGCCCACGCTGCCTGCGGTCAGGAACGCGCCCTGCATACTGCCGGTATAGGCATTGAGCGCGTGAACCATGTTGGGCGATTGGGATTGGGCGAGGAAGAATGCGGTGGTCCAAAGGCCCATGCCCAGACCGCGATGCTCAAAGGTATATTTCGATTGCGCCCATGCAATCAACGTCGGCACCGCCATCCCCGCCGCCGTTTGCTGCACCACCAGGGACGCTATCATCATTGGTACGCTGGTCGCCAATCCCATTCCGGCAAGGCCTGCACCCAAAAGGAACAGGAAGGCGGCGATTTGCAACCCGCTACCCTTATTGGCCAGCAATCGGAAAAACACGGCCCCGACTAGAATGAACATGCTGGGTAAGAAAATCAGTTTGCCGTAGTCCGCCGAACTGTCCACGCCAACCTCGGCAAAAACCAGCGCGCCGTTGATGATGAACACATAATAAAGCATTGATGAGAAGAAAGTCGTGGCGACAATAAGCGCAGCGGCCGCCACAGGGAAGGGCGTTTTTGGCGCATTTGCGTCCTCATTGGGCTTCGCCTCAAACGCCGCGTCATCGCTGGCTTCTCCTTTTTTCGGCTCGAACAACCATACCAACATCGCCGCCCAAATCGGAAAGGCGACCAAATAGACAAGGAACACGCCATTCCATTGCACCTCGGCGGCATAACCAACGATGAGGGAAAATATGGCGGAAATCAAAGGCCCCAAAATCCCTTGCAGGAACAACCAATTCTTGCGGCCTTTATCGTTCCAATAATCGCCGATGAGCGTATTGACCGTGGTCAAAATCCCCGCCTCCGCGACGCCTAAGGCCAACCGTGAGTAATAAATATGGTCCAGATTATCGAGCCAGAATGGCGCTGCCCCCGCGACACCATAAAACAGTGTCGAGGCCAGCAATAACCGCCGCCGCCCGAATTTATCGACCATCAACCCGGCAAAGGGGGCGAATATGGCCATCGCCAAACCTGGCGCGCCAATCATGGCAGGAACCAGCCTGCGTGCCTCAGGATCGCTGGCAAAATATTTGATAAGTGCGGGGACGGCTGGCCCCATCGCAGTGATGGCGATAATCGGCAGGAACGCCGCGATAACCACGATAATGCCTTGCGGCTTTAGCGTCAGGTCACGGTAAAAAGTTTGCAGGACGTTCATCGACTCTCCTCTTTCCATTTTTTGGCCACTTCCGACTTTTTGGCCTTTTCCGGCTTGCCGCATTCTTATGGTAGCGATACCGTGGTTGCTCTGGACAAAGCACACCTAACAAAATAGAATGCCAATTACAAATAGAACCTATTGGGTTGGAGGATAGCGGATGAAGCGGCGTTTGCGGATGGGGATGATTGGCGGCGGGCCAGGGGCGTTTATTGGCCCTGTGCATCGCTTTGCCGCTGAAATGGACCGCGAGATTGAACTGGTCGCGGGCGCGTTTTCCAGCGACGCAGGGCGGTCAAAGGCTGCCGCAGATATCTACCGTATCGATGCCGACCGGGCCTATCCCGATATTGCCACAATGCTATCGGCGGAAAAATTGCGCGACGACGGCATTGATTTTGTCAGCATCGTCAGCCCGAATCACCATCACCTCCCCGCCGCCAAAGCCGCGCTGGCCGCTGGCATCCCCGTGATGACGGACAAGCCGTTGACCGCCACCTTGGCCGAGGCGGAGGAATTGGCGGGCCTTGTTGCCGCCGCTGGCGTGCCCTTTGGCGTGACCTATACCTACAGTGGATACCCTTTGGTGCGCGAAGCACGGGCGCGCGTTGCCGCCGGTGCGCTGGGTGAAATCCGCAAAGTTGTGGTGGAATATCCGCAAGGATGGCTGGCCGGTGAAGCGGTGGGCAAGCAAGCCGAATGGCGCGTGGACCCTGCCAAATCCGGGCTTGGCGGATGTATCGGCGACATTGGCGTGCATGCGTTCCATTTGGCCGAGTTTATCACGGGCCTAACCGTCACTGACATCATGGCCGATTTGGCGGCGGTGGTGCCGGGTCGGTTGCTCGACGATGATTGCACCGTCCTGATGCGCTATAACAACGGCGCGCGCGGGGTGCTGCTGGCCAGCCAGATTGAGGTTGGTGAACTCAACGGCCTGCGCATTCGTTTATATGGTGAGAAAGGCGGAATGCTCTGGCGGCAGGAGACGCCGAACACCTTGACGCTCCATACTTTGGATGGCCGCACTGAAATCGTCCATGCGGGCGGGCCACAACTTGGCCCCGACGCGGCCTCGCGCACGCGCACGCCGACGGGCCATCCGGAGGGCTATTTGGAGGCGTTCGCCAACCTATACCGCGATTTTGCCGGACAATTGCGTGGCGATGGGCCGGGACTTCTGCCCAATATCAATGACGGCCTGCGCGGGATGCAATTCATCAGCGCCGCCGTTAATGCCAGCCGCGACAATGCGGGCTGGGTCAAGTTTTAAGGAGAACCCCCCATGAAAACCATCAAAGGTCCCGCCATTTTCCTCGCCCAATTTGCGGGCGATGCCGCACCGTTTAACTCGTTGCATGCGATTGCCGATTGGGTTGCCGGTTTGGGCTATAAAGGCATTCAGATTCCATCGTGGGATGGCCGCTTGTTTGATCTTAAAACCGCCGCCGAAAGCCAAACCTATTGCGACGACATGAAGAGTATGCTGGCCGATAAGGGGCTGGAAATCACGGAGCTGTCCACCCACTTGCAGGGCCAATTGGTCGCCGTACACCCCGCCTACGATGCACAATTCGATGCCTTTGCGCCTGCCGAGGTCCATGGCAACCCGAATGCGCGCCAAGCATGGGCGGTGGAGCAAATGCACTTTGCGGCAAAGGCCAGCAACCGATTGGGCCTCAACGCGCACGCCAGTTTTTCCGGCGCGTTCGCATGGCCCTATATGTACCCATGGCCGCAACGCCCAGCGGGATTGGTTGAGGATGCGTTCGACGAACTTGCCCGCCGGTGGAAGCCGATCCTCGACGTGTTTGATGAGAATGGCGTGGATATTGGATATGAAATCCACCCCGGCGAAGACCTGCACGACGGCGTGACGTTCGAGATGTTTTTGGAGCGTGTCGGCAACCACCCGCGCGCCAATATCCTGTATGATCCGTCGCATTTCGTGTTGCAGCAGTTGGACTATTTGGCGTTCATCGACATTTACAAGGACCGCATCAAATGCTTCCATGTAAAGGATGCCGAATTCCGTCCCAATGGGCGCAGCGGCGTCTATGGCGGCTACCAAAGCTGGGTTGATCGTCCCGGCCGGTTCCGCTCCTTGGGCGACGGGCAAGTCGATTTTAGCCAGATTTTCAGCAAGATGGCCGCGAATGACTTCGCCGGTTGGGCCGTGTTGGAATGGGAATGTGCGTTGAAGCATCCAGAATTCGGCGCGGCAGAAGGCGCGCCGTTTATTGCCAAGCATATCATCCAAGTGACTGAACACGCCTTTGATGACTTCGCGGCGGGCAATGCGGATGCGGCCCTGAATCGGCGGATGATGGGTATCGATTGATAGAATAAAAATAGAATAAATATTCTATAAAAATGCCCCTATGTGATGGATGACGATGAATTTGTTTTGTGAATACATCGGATTTGACACCATCCGTTTAAATATGGCTCTAGAAAACAATTAAATATCATATACATATATGGTCTGTTGCACAAATGTCATAATGCCGGCGCTTCGCCACGCCTGCAATTGACATAACCCCAATTTTATTAGAAGTTGTCATTCTAATTCTAAGCTGGCCACCAACGGCCCGTGATTTTTGGGGAGGATAGCAATGAAACAATCTCACACCATCCGTATGCTGTTGACCGGCGTGTGTGCCATGGCGGCGATGACGCCGGCCTATGCGCAAGAGGCAGAAGACGGCGCAAAGCGCGACGGCGACATCGTTGTGACGGCGCAAAACCGCGAACAAGATGTGACCGATGTTCCCATCGTCATCGACGTGATCGGCGCTGAGGAATTGAAAGACGCCGGCTTTGGCAGCATGAACGACGTCAGCAAAATCGCCCCTGTTGTCCAATTGAACCAAGACCAAGGCACGGTGAAAGTCACCCTGCGCGGCGTCGGCACAAACTCGAACGACGAGGCGCAAGATACCTCGGTCGTGGTCAATATCGACGGCGAATATATCAACCGCGGCAATGTGTTGGGCAGTGCTTTGTTCGATATGGAGCGTGTTGAGGTGCTGCGCGGACCGCAAGGCACGCTTTACGGACGCAACTCAACGGGCGGCGCGATCAATTTCATCACGCGCAAGCCCGGCAATGAAATGGGCGTCGATGGCTCGGTCAGCTATGGCAATTACAACGCGATTCGCGCCGATGCCGGTGTCGATTTGCCGCTAGGTGGCATTGGCGGCATCCGCGTCGCTGGTTTCTTTGACGAGCGCGATGGCTATATAAGCCATCCTGCCGCCGCTGCATTCGGGCCTTTCCCCGCGTTTGCCGGTGGACGCACCGATGATAACAAATCCTATGGCGGCCGTGTGTCGTTGCAGTTGGAACCATCGGAGGCGTTGACGGTCAACTTGGCGGCGGAAATGGCGCGCCGGGATTATACGCCGCAAGCGTTCGCAGCAGCCAATTTGAACGCGGCGGGCAATGGTCCCACCGGGCCGGGTTGCAATGCCCCTGGCTATGTTGAAGTCGCCCCCGCTTATACCCAAACCTTGTGTGTGCCGTCGGGGACCAATTTCTTAAGCAGCATCGACCGCGGCGAATATGCGGCACCCGGATTTGGCATTGGCCAATTGGGCGACGAAACCTATGCCATCCGTGGCAGCTTTAGCTATCAATTCGGCGATGCCGCGACATTGTCCTACATTGGCGGTTATCGCAGCTATTCGGCCGATGAAGATGATTATACAACTTTGCCCATTTCCTATCGGTCGTACGGTTTTCAGGATGAAGCGCGCACGCAAAGCCACGAATTGCGCCTCAACGGCACAATTGGCGGCGTGATTTATCAGGTTGGCGCGTTCTACTTTAAGGAAACCATTGATTCTGAATCGGGCTTTATGCTGCCAATCGGCCCCAATGGCACCTTCTTGTCCTATTTCGGCCGTTATGTTGACAGCGATAGCCAATCGGTCTTTGGGCAGGTTGATGTCCCCGTGGGCGACACAATCACCCTCGTTGGCGGTTTGCGCTACACCAAGAACAACCGTGAAGCGTTGTACATCAACGCAACGCCCTTTGGCGCTGGTCCGCCCGACCCAGGCTTGTTCAACGCCGGTCCCGGTCGCAAGGATTTTGATGATCTGCGCTTTGTCACGCGTTTGAATTTGGACATGTCGGAAGACAAGGTTACTTGGCTGCTTGGCATCAACTTCCAACCTAATGACGACACGTTGGTTTTTGCCAAGGCATCGACAGGCTTCAAGGCCGGTGGTTTCGATTCGGTGGGGGATTACCGGCCGGAAACGAACACCGCTTATGAAATGGGCTGGAAACAAACCTTTGGCGATGTCGGGCAGCACCAATTCAACTTGGGCGGCTATTATTACGATTACCGCGATTTGCAGGTGTCGGTTCTGCTTGATACCGCCGTGGGCGGGCAAACCTTCAACGCGGGTAAGGCGACGATTTGGGGGGTTGAGGCATCGGCCAACATCGCGTTGGATGACCGCAACTTCTTCGATATGTCGGTCAATTATCTAAACGCCGAATATAATGAATTGTTGGCACAGTTTAACGTCTTCACCGTCCCAGGCACCGGAACAGACGTCAACGGCATTGGCGATTTGGATCCAACCACTCCAGGCGCGCAAAGCCCCAATTTCGCTGGCAACCGTCCGCCGTTCTCACCCGAATGGGTGATTACCGCTGGCTTTGAGCATATCATGCCACTGGGTGAGATGGGCAAATTGACCGCACGGGTGAACACGACCTTCAAATCGTCATACTTCATGGACTTCTACAATTACCAAGATGGTCAGCAAAAGGCGTTGACGCAAACCGATTTGAGCCTGTCGTTCAAACCGACGAGCGGCACGTTTTCCATCACGGCCTTCGCCAAGAATTTGGAAAATGCGCGGCCTTTGACTTATGGCAGCTTCGTTTCGGCGGGTCCGGACGACATTTACAACTGGCAATTCGGCGCGCCGCGTACCTATGGCGTCCGCATTGGCTTTGATTTTTAACTAGAGGGGGGAGGGCGCCGTGTATGCGGCTTCCTTTGGGAAAAGCGGCGGGTCGAGCAATCGGCCCGCCGTTTTTGTTTGGCGCTATCCTTCTTTAGATCGCGCTCGAAAAACGCGGCGCGGCGTGGTCGCGATAGGGATCAAACTGCGCCGCTATCGTGCGGGCATAGGGCCGCGCGTCGTGGGTTAGGGTCATGGTGGTGCCCTCCCACGCTAGCAAGCCACGTTTTGTAAAGGGCGACAGACGACCGGCCATCTTGGCGGCTTCGTCAGTGGTCAACGTGGCTGTCCCTTGGCACAGCAGACCATTGATAATCGCCCGTGTCCGTTGGTCGTCCATGCTCAAAGCCACGCCCCGCTCCACTGGCAGCGTGTTGGTGGCGAGCGCCGTGCGATACTCCCCCGGATTTTTCAAATTCTGAACTAAAAGCCCGGGCGTGACGGTAATCGCGCTGGCCCCGAAGCCGAGCAGGACGGGCGCGTCGTCCTCGGTAAAGCCTTGGAAATTGCGGTGCACCGTTCCCGCCTCCTGCGCTTTGGCCAATGGGTCATCGGGCAGAACAAAATGGTCAAACCCGACGGCGCGATAGCCGGCCTCGGTCAGCATTTGGTATCCCATACTCGCCATGGCAAAGCGCGTGTCGGCATCGGGCAGGTTGCTGGCATCTATCCGGCGTTGGCGCGGAATGGCGGAGGGCAAATGGGCGTAGCCGAACAGGGCAATGCGGCTGGGCTTCATCGCGATAGCGGTGTCCAACGTCTCCGCCAAATCGTCCATGGATTGATTGGGTAGGCCGTACATCAGGTCAAAATTGACCGCATCAATGCCGCGCATGTGCAACATGCTCATCGCTTGCTCAATCATCGCCGTCGGTTGCACGCGGCCAATTGCGGCCTGCACATGGTCGGCGAAGGTTTGCACCCCCATGCTCACCCGCGTCACATTCGACGCGGCCAGCACCAGCGCCCATTGCGCATCAAAGCCGCGCGGATCAATTTCCACCGAAATCGTCGGCTTCTCGACCTCAAACAAGGTCATAATCCGGTCGAGCAGGCGGACGAAATCCACCGGTGCAATGGCATTCGGGCTGCCCCCGCCAAAAGCGATATGCCGGACCTTACCGCGTCCGCCTAAGCGTTTGGCGACCATGGCCAGTTCATCGCCCAACGCCTGCAAATAGGCGGTTAGCCGCTTCGTCTTATTCGCCGCGCCGGTGTTGCATCCGCAATACCAGCATATCTGATCGCAATAGGGGATATGAATATACAGCGACATTGGCGTGGCCGCCTCAACCGCGTCCAGCGCGCGGGCGTAATCGGCGGCGGTTACCCCCTCGTGAAATTCCACGGCGGTCGGGAAACTGGTGTAACGCGGCACCGGCTTGGCCAGCAATTCGGGGTAATAAGGCCACGCCAGCGGTTCGGCCTTGCGCGCAAATTGGGTGTGTTTAACAGCAACCGTCATCATGGCCTTGGTCCTTCTTTTTCCGCCGATCGTTCGAGGCATGGCATCCCTTGCAACAGGATTTATCATCACGCGCGGGTGGTGCTCCCGGAATCGGGATCGTCAGGCTGGCCCCGCCACACAGGCTCATCACCAACCCGCCCGCTGTCGCCGGTTGCGGCAAGGTGAGCGCGGCGACGCTGAGGAGCGCCATGGGCAGATAATTGCGAGGATTTCGGGCGGCGATCATGGTTTTGGTGCGTCCTCATCATCCATCAGGATACGCAATGCCGCGCCGTCCATATCCTCATATTGCCCGCGTTTCAGCGACCAGAAAAACCCGCCGAGCGCCAATAGGCCGAGCGACAAAGCGATGGGGATCAAAATGGCCAGCCCACTCATTTCGCGGCTCCTTTAAGGCGCATGGCATTGGCAATCACGATCAGCGAACTGCCCGACATCGCAATCGCGGCAATCATCGGGGTGACATAGCCAAAAATGGCGAGCGGCACGGCGATGATGTTGTAGCTGATGGCCAGCATGAAATTCTGCCGCACGATGGCCTGTGTCCGGCGCGCGGCTTTGATGGCCGAAACAACGGGGGATAGGCGGTCGCCCATGATGATGAAATCGGCGGCGTTCTTACCCGCATCGCTGGCGGACCCCGGTGCTATGGAGGCGTGACCGGCGGCAAGCGCGGGGCCATCGTTCAGGCCGTCGCCGAGCATCAGGACATGCTGTCCCTGCGCCTTTCGGGCGGCGATGGCGTCGAGCTTTTCCTGCGGGGTTAGTCCGCCTTGCGCGAACAGGCCAAGGTCGCGGGCGATGGGAGCGACAGCCTCCATCCGGTCGCCGGAGATGATCGCGGTGTCCATGCCCAATGCTTTCAGGCCCGCCAACGCCTCATGCACATCGGGGCGGAGTTGATCGGCGAAGCGCAGGGTGACGGGGGTTTGGCCATGGATGGTGAGGGTGGTGGATAGCTCGCCACCCGCCGCTTGGTCGGAGCGGCCCAGTGTGACCGCGTTGCCCTGCCATACGCCGCGCACGCCAAA
>JBGSSR010000017.1:0-8204 GCA_041736905.1 Sphingomonadaceae bacterium
CGAGTTTTAGGAGGATTTCTCCATCATCAAAACCCGCGCGCCATCGTGCTTGGTCGGCAAACATGTGGCAGAGGCCGCGTGCATGGAGCAATTCGCGGTCGCAATTATAGGCATCAAATCACCGGGGACGCCATTCTTGGTGGTGCGCGATAATATTAGCTTCGACACCGCCGACGCGCCGATCATCGGACCAGACGACCTTATCATAGTCGCTGGCACCAATCAGGCGTGTGAGGCGTTTGCCTCTCTCGCATAAGGCGCGGACACAAAAAAGGCGGGCCAATCGACCCGCCTTTTTGTTTTTGTAAAGCCGAGGCTTATTCGGCGTCGTCGGCGCCTTGGACGGGGCCGCTGTCTTGGCCCTTCGCGTTGGTGTCGCGATCGACCAGTTCAATGACGGCCATCGGCGCGGCATCGCTGGCGCGGTAACCGGCCTTAATCACGCGGGTGTAGCCGCCGTTGCGGTCCTTATAACGCTCGGCCAATTCGCCGAACAATTTCGCCAATTGCGCATCGTCCATCAAACGGCTGTGCGCCAGACGACGGTTGGACAAGCCACCCTTTTTCGACAGGGTAATCAGTTTTTCGACGTAAGGACGCAATTCCTTCGCCTTCGCCACGCCGGTGGTGATTTGCTCATGCTTGATCAGCGAAGCAGCGAGGTTGCGCAAAAGGGCGGTACGGTGACCGCTGTCACGTTGTAACTTACGTTTGCCAGATTTATGGTTCATAATTCATTCCTTCGTTCGTAGGGGGGCCGTGTGAGGTACCCCGAAACAGGCCCGCTTAATGGGGGAGCCGTGTGCCCAATGCCCTCCCCTGTTACGGGGAGGGTTTATGGATTAACCCAAAAGCTCTTGTTCCAGCTTCTTGGCCATTTCTTCGATGTTTTCAGGCGGCCATCCGGGGATGTCCATGCCCAAACGCAGGCCCATCGATGCCAACACTTCCTTGATTTCGTTCAAGGACTTGCGGCCAAAGTTTGGCGTGCGCAACATTTCAGCTTCGGTCTTCTGAACCAAATCGCCGATGTAGATGATGTTGTCGTTTTTCAGGCAGTTTGCGCTGCGCACCGACAATTCCAACTCGTCCACCTTCTTGAGGAGGTAACGGTTGAGTTGGTTGCTGTCCGATTCATCCGACGACGATGGCGCTGCATGGCCAATCGGGGCGGACGATACGGCCATGGCGTCTTCGAAGTGGACGAAGATTTGCAACTGATCCTGCAAAATGCGTGCGGCGAAGGCCACGGCATCTTTAGGGGTCACGGTGCCATCGGTTTCGACGATCAGGTTCAGCTTGTCATAGTCCAGCTCTTGGCCAATGCGCGCATTGTCAATTTTGTAGCTGACTTGGCGAATGGGCGAATAGATGCTGTCCACGGGGATCAGGCCAATTGGCGCATCGGCGGGGCGGTTGGCAACGGCGGGGACATAGCCCTTACCGCTGTTCGCGGTCAGTTCCATGTTCAACGTCGCACCTTCGTCGAGGTGGCAGATGATCAAATCTTTGTTCATCACTTCGATATCACCGGAAACGGCAATATCGCCGGCCTTCACAACGGCAGGACCAGTGACCGAAAGCTGCAAACGCTTTGGGCCTTCGCCTTCCATTTTCAGGGCGATTTGTTTGACGTTGAGTACGATGTCGGTGACATCTTCGCGAACGCCGGCAAGTGAACTGAATTCGTGCAGCACATTCTCGATTTTAATCGAGGTAATGGCGGCACCCTGCAACGACGACAAAAGCACGCGGCGCAAAGCATTGCCCAACGTCAAACCAAAACCGCGTTCCAACGGTTCGGCGACGAAGGTTGCCTTTGCTTTGGGATTGCCACCGGGCTTAAGCTCCAGATTGCTGGGCTTTTTCAGTTCCTGCCAGTTCTTCATATTGACAGTCATGGACTTCCCCTAGGGTTGGGCGGAGGCGGGTGACGACGGCGAATGTCACCTGTTGCTCGGCCAAGGATGCGGGCGAATGGAGCACGTCTACTCCGCCCGGGAAACAAACGCACCCGCCCCAGACTGGAGCAGGCGCGGTAATATTATTATACGCGGCGACGCTTCGATGGACGCACGCCATTGTGCGGTATCGGGGTCACATCGCGGATGGATGTGATGGTCATGCCCACCGATTGCAAGGCGCGCAGAGCCGATTCACGACCCGAACCCGGGCCCTTCACTTCTACTTCCAACGTGCGCACGCCGTGTTCGGCGGCTTTCTTACCGGCGTCTTCGGCGGCAACCTGTGCCGCGTAAGGCGTCGATTTGCGAGAGCCTTTGAAGCCCATCATGCCGGCGGAGGACCAGCTAATCGCGTTGCCCTGTGCGTCGGTGATGGTCACCATGGTGTTGTTAAAGCTGGCGTTGACATGGGCCACACCAGACGAGATATTTTTGCGTTCGCGCCGCTTAATGCGTTGTGGTTCGCGTGCCATAATGGAAATTCCTATCGTTCAATGGGAAAGAAAAGACGCTGCTGCGGCGGGATAGCCCCACCGCGCGCGGCTTATTTCTTCTTACCTGCAATCGCCTTCGCCTTACCCTTGCGAGTACGGGCGTTGGTGTGGGTGCGTTGGCCGCGGACCGGAAGGCCCTTACGGTGACGCAGACCGCGGTAGCAGGCGAGGTCCATCAAACGCTTGATGTTCATCGCGGTGTTGCGGCGAAGATCGCCTTCCACGGTGTAGTCGGCGTCAATGGTTTCGCGGATTTGCAAAACTTCTTGGTCGGTCAGATCCTGCACGCGGCGCGTGTGGTCGATGCCCAATTTGGTTGCAATCTCAACGGCCTTGGTGCGGCCGATACCGTGAATGTAGGTGAGCGCAATGATTACGCGCTTGTTGGTGGGGATATTGACCCCGGCGATACGTGCCACTTAATTAATCTCCTGCTCCACAGGTCATGCCCGATTCGATTCGCCTGAAAGACGAAACGGCGGAATGCCTATCTCATAGCGTTGAAAAAGCCCGAAAAAATGCGAAAAACCAGCGCGCGCACAATGACGCTGCTGGCCTCACCCAAATGATCGGATGGCCGCGCTTTATGGGAAGGGCGGGATGCTGTCAACCCTTTGTCCGTTCAAGGTTTCAGTCGAGGTTTCAGGGAAAGATTGACACGGCATTTCACGATGTTAGCCTGAGCCAAATAAATAGGGACGGGTTGGGCCAATGTATAGCGAAAATGATTTAAGTCAGGCGGTTGACGCTGGCGTGTTGCAACGCACGCAAGTGAACGCTTTCCGCAACTTCGTCGCGGCGCAGCGCGCGGTGCCGGCGGTGGATGAGGAGCATTTCCGCCTTGTCTCTGGCTTTAACGACATATTCGTCGCGATTGCCGCCGTTATCGCCTTGGTCGCGGCGGGTGCTATCGGCGGTGGGTTGTTAACGGCGGCGGTCGCATGGGGCCTTGCTGAGTTCTTCACGCGCAAACGGCGGATGGCGTTTCCGTCGATTATTTTGCTGTTGGCGTTTGTCGGCGGCATTGCGGCAGGATTAGTCGGCGGACTCGTCGCTATGGAGCAGGCAGACATGTTGCCCGAGGCTGTCAATGAACCCTTGTTTGCAGGGGCAATAGGTGTTGGCATTGCGGCCCTGACGGCGGCTGCGGCCTATCTCCATTGGCGCCGGTTTCAGGTGCCGATCACCGTCGCTGCGTTGACTGCCGCCATCGCGGCAATGCCGATTATCGCCATTGCTGCTTTTGTAGGGTCGCTGGAATTGGAAGACCCAGAGAATATTCTGCTGTCCATTGTCCTTGTCGCTGGCCTTGCCGTTTTCGCTTTCGCCATGTGGTGGGATTTGCAGGACCGCGACCGGCAAACGCGCAAAAGTGATGTGGCGTTCTGGCTCCATCTGCTCGCCGCGCCGCTGATTGCGCATCCCCTGTTCGCGTTTTTGGGCGCGACGACGGGAGAGATTATTGGCGTCGGCAGCATTATCGCCATCCTTGCCGTATACCTGCTGTTCGCGCTGGTCGCATTGGCAGTGGACCGACGGGCATTGTTGGTGTCGGCGCTCGCCTACGTCCTCTTCGCCTTGGGCAGCCTGTTCCGCACCTTTGGCGGCATTGAGGAGCCAGTGGCGATTACCGCGCTCATCATTGGTTCGGCATTGCTGATGCTATCCGCCTTTTGGGGTGCGTTGCGGAGCAAGGTTGTCGGCATCTTACCCGCCGATTGGGCCACCCGCCTGCCCTCGACCCATTTGACGAGCCATATGGCCGCGCCGGTTAGTGCTTAGCGCTTGATATAGATAGGTGTGCCGTCGGGAACAGCATCCCATAAAGCCTCAATCTCGTCATTGCTGACCGCGATGCAGCCGTCCGTCCAATCATGACTCAAAGTCGGGCCGGGATAGCCGTTCGGCTGCCCATGGATGAAAATGTCGCCGCCGGGCGACACGCCAGCCTTCGCCGCGCGCGCCTTGTCACGTTCACTGGGATAATCAATGCGCAGCGATAAGTGATAGGCGCTGCCCGGATTGCGTGCGTCGATGGTGTAGAGCCCCTCCGGCGTGCGCTCGTCGCCTTCCTGCCGCTTATGCCCAATGGGCGCGTCGCCAAAGCGGATATCGTTAATGGTCAACACCACCTTGCCGCCCCGATAATAGGTGAGCCGCCGATCCGACTTATCGACCAGCACCAATGCGCCAGTTTTCTGCGCCGTTTCGATGGCCTTTCGGTCCGATTTGGAGAGCTTCGCCTCCTTCTCCACGCCCCCAATATCAGGCTTCGGCGCAGTGCAAGCGGCGAGGACAAGGGTTAGGATAAGGGCCATTTTGCGCATAACATTATTCATGCCGCCCCCTTCCACGCTTGGCAAGTGGGCGGATCAAGTGTAAGGCATATCACGTTAAAAACGCGTCGGGCCCTACATGAACGACAAAGACTTCTTTGAGGGTATATCGCTTCGCACCCGAATAGCGGGGTTCGCCATTTTGCTTGGCCCATTGATTATGTTGGGCGTTGTTTTTGCAATAACCACAAAGCCCAACCCTTTCCCCAAATCAGCTTTGTTTGGGTGCTATTTGACCGATCCTGCGGGCGTATCGCCACCGATCTATATCGATGCCAGTGCCGTCCGCGTCGGTTCAGGCAAGGGCTTGGTCATAAAATATTCCATAGTGAATTATAGAGGTTATATTCTTGAGGTCGGTGCCGGCAGTCTCCTTAAGCGGGCGGGCGAAAACAATTACGCATTTGATAACACATCACCAGAAGGACGAACCTGGCGTTTGGGGCCTAGCCAGGGTACAAAAGAGACGGGCTTGCCGGATGTAAAGACTTCGACTGTAGCATCGCAATGGTTGCGAGCGATGGCACCCAAATAGTCTATCGGCGCTAAAATAACCCAAACACATGTGGCCTAAGGACAGAAGCATGATTCTATACGGCATCCCCAATTGCGACACAGTGAAAAAGGCGCGCAAGTGGCTCGACGCGAAGGGCGTGGCGTACACGTTTCACGATTACAAAAAGGCGGGCGTAGACGAAGCCGCCCTCTCCGCTTGGGTTGATGAGGCCGGATGGGAGGCGTTGCTCAATAAGCGTGGCACCACGTTTCGGGCGTTGTCGGACGATGACAAAGCCGATATTGATACGGCGAAGGCCATCCGGTTGATGGTGGCCAATCCGTCGCTCATCAAACGCCCCGTGGTCGCGGGCGCGGGCGCTTTGCTCATTGGGTTTAGCGAGGCGGATTACGCCGCTCGGTTCGGGGCATAGGCTATGCGGCGGCGCGGATTTCTTGCAGGCGGCGCGGCCTTGCTCTCCCTGCCCACACTCAGCGCTTGCAACGTTCAATATGCTCCAAAGAAAGCAAAACCCATGAAACGCCCCATCATTATCGCCCATCGCGGGTTATCGGGGGAGTATCCCGAGCACACGCTCGCCGGATACCGCGCCGCAATTGACGCTGGCGCGGATTATATTGAGCCGGATCTGGTGCTGACCCGCGATGGCGTGCTGGTTGCGCGGCATGAAAATGCGATTTCGGAAACGACTGATGTCGCGGCGCGGCCTGAGTTTGCCGACCGCCGCATGACTAAGACCATCGATGGCGTAACGGTGACCGATTGGTTTACCGAGGATTTCACACTCTCGGAACTCAAATCCCTGCGCGCCAAAGAACGCCTGCCGCAATTGCGATCCACCGAACGTGATGGGGACTATGAGGTGCCGACCTTCGCCGAAATTTGCGCGATGTTGGCCGAAGTGAATAGGGGTCGCGATGTGCCCATTGGGGTCTATCCCGAAACCAAGCACCCCACCTATTTCGCCGCTATCGGCCTGCCGCATGAAGCGCCGCTGCTCACCGTCATGGCGGAATTTGGCTATACCAAGGTGGACAGCCCGATTTTCGTGCAAAGTTTTGAGGTCGAGAACCTGCGCGACCTTCGCGGCAAAACGCCGGTGCCGCTGGTCCAATTGATGGATGCAGAGGGCGGCCCCGCCGACAGACCCGACCTCACCTATGCCGACATGGCCAAGGCGGCGGGCTTGGCGGAGATCGCAACCTATGCCAACGGTATTGGCCCCAACAAAGCGATGGTTATACCGCGCGGGGCAGTGCGCAATATGACCAATGCTCTATTGGGGCCGACCGACCTTATGGCCAATGCACACAAGGTAGGTTTGGCTGTTCACCCATGGACCTTCCGGCGGGAGAATGCGTTTTTGCCGGAGGATTTGCGTAGCGGCCAGAACCCTGCCGACCATGGCGATCTAGCCTCTGAAATCCGGGCCTTTGTTGCCGCGGGGGTGGATGGCATCTTCACCGATAACACCCCCGAGGCAGTGGCGGCGCTCCGCTAACTCACTTCCTCCACGCGCCAGAAAAAGACCTCCTCCAACGGCTTTTCAAAATGCCGCGCGATTTTGAACGCGACCTCCAGCGACGGGGAGTATTTCCCTTGCTCAATCGCCGCAATCGTCTGCCGCGTGACGCCGACGGCATCGCCCAAGTCGCCCTGCGTGATTTCGCCATTCAGGAAGCGCAACGTCTTGACCTGATTGTCAAAGGGGAGCTGCGCCATGTCAGTAACCCCTGCGATAGAAGAACAATTGTGTGCCAATGCGGATGAGTTCGACGCTCACCAACAATCCCATGAGCGCGTTCATCGCCACATAGGGTCCGAAGGCGTGAAACAGTCCGCCAACGCACCACGCGCCCACGACCAAAATATAATACGGCACCGGCAGTGCGCGACGGTGAAAATTGCGGTCGCGCTCATCGGTGGAGGCATTGGCATCCTTTGGGTTCAAAATCGCAAACACCGTCGCGGCGACAATGGTGGCGGCAATGAAAAACCCAATCGCCATGGCAATCAGGCCGAAATAGAAAGTCGGCCCGACGGTGTGACCATAAATCGCCAAGTTCACGTAATAATAGCCAAAGCCAAGCGCGATGGTGATGAACGACGTCCAATGCATTTTTTCTTTAAAAGACATATGTCCTCCTGATTGTGGGAGCGACTCGTTATGTTCGCTCTATGCACCATAATGTATGATATATTTAACATTGAGTCAAGCAGGAATAACGCGAAGGGGAAATATCGCCCTTCCCCGCCGCGCTATGCCGCGTTAGAACGGGGTTATGAGCACCACCTTCACCCTCGACACCGCGACCAGCCGCGCCAATCCCACCCCTGCACCGATGAAGCGTCTGACCGTGCCGGCATTGCAACGGCGCAAGGTCGATGGCGTGACCGAGCAACCCATCGTCATGCTGACCGCCTATACCGCGCGGCACGCGCAGATTTTGGACCCGCATTGTGATATTTTGCTGGTCGGGGATTCGCTGGGCCAAGTGATTTACGGCCTGCCCTCCACGCTGGCGGTTACACTCGACATGATGTGCGCGCACGGGGCCGCCGTGGTGCGGGGCAGCTATCACAGCGTCGTCATCGTCGATATGCCCTTCGGTTCCTATGAAGCATCGCCGCAACAGGCCTTCGCCTCGGCTAGCCGCATCATGGCCGAAACCGGATGCGCTGCGGTGAAGCTGGAAGGCGGCGAAGCGATGGCGGAGACCGTCGCTTTCCTGACGCAGCGCGGCATTCCCGTAATGGGCCACGTCGGCCTTACCCCGCAGGCCGTCAACGCGCTGGGCGGCTATATGGCACGCGGGCGATCCGATGCGGAGGCGGCGAAGATTGAGGCGGATGCCAAGGCTTTGGAAAGCGCGGGCGCGTTCGCCATTGTGGT
>JBGSSR010000075.1:0-17950 GCA_041736905.1 Sphingomonadaceae bacterium
CTGCTGCTGCTGGTGCCGATTCCAATTTGACCAACATGCGCAAGGGCATTGCGCTCTATGAACTGGGCAATATGGAAGGTGCAAAGGCAGCGTTTTCCGCTGTTTCCAGCACCCCGAATAAGGAGGTTGCCGGCTATTGGCTGCTGCTTATTGAATCGGCAAACGCGCCCGCGCAGTAAAATTATCGCGCTAGAATAAGAAAAAGGGGGCCGCAGCGCCCCCTTTTTTATGTACAAAATCGCTTGCCATTATTCCTCAATCGGCACGCCCGGCATATCCTTCGCTGTACGAATAGTCAGCGAGGTTTTTACGCTGTTTACATTCGGCGCGGACGTAAGTCGGGAGGTCAACAACTCCTGAAAGCTCTGCAAATCGCGCGCGACGATTTTCAGCATAAAGTCGATCTCGCCATTCAACATATGGCACTCACGAACCTCTGGGATGGATTGCAAATAGGTTTCAAACGCGCGCAAATCTGCCTCGGCCTGACTCTTTAAACTGACCATCGCGAAAACAGTGATGGAAAAGCCCATTTTGGACGCATCAATGTCGGCATGATAGGCGCGAATAATGCCCGATTGTTCCAACGCACGAATGCGGCGGAGGCATGGCGGCGCGGTTAAACCGACTTTTTGAGCCAGTTCAACATTGGTCATGCGGCCATTATCTTGCAAAAGGGCCAAAAGCTTCAGATCAATGGAATCCATAATGATATTCGTTATCTCGGTAAGTTATCGGGTATCAATGATGCCAACTGTATAATTTTATTATAACTCTTTGCAATGGTTTTTGTGTGGAGACCGGTTTGGCCTCAAATGCCGAAGGTGCAAAGGCGCTTGTCCCAAAAAGTGACGCGGACAATTTGTCACCGTTCAGCCACTATCAAAGCGGCGGGCAACAGGTTAATGAATATTCATATTTCCACCCGTTAGGCCAAAAAACATTTCCATGCGCTTTGATGACCGTCTTTCCACAGCATTACGTCAGCCATCGGGGTCGCAATTGGATGCGGATGTGCAGTGGCGGCAATTGGTGGATATATTGGCGCAGCATCCGCGGCATTTTGCCCCTTCTGATGTTGCCGCGGGCCTGCAACGCACGGCAGAGTTAAGCGATGATGTGGCCGAACAAGTCCGCGTGGCGAGTTTGCGGTCACTTTACGGACGCCTGCGCTCACCACCTTTGATTAGCCTATTGGCGCACCAACCCCCCGCGATATGCGCGGCGGCGATTGCGTCGGCGCGGTTAAGTGATGACGAGTGGCAGGCGCTCATCCCCGAATTGCCAAGTCGTGCGCGCGGATATTTGCGCAATCGGCGTGATTTGGGGCCGAAGGCAGCGGACATGCTGGACCTCTGGAAATCCGCTGATTTCCGATTGCCGCCAGTGGTAAGTTTGTCTGAACATCGAACGGCGCAAACTGTTACGGCCGACCAAGATGTGTTGATTGAACCCACACTATTGCAGACAGCGATTTCGGATCAAGTAGCGGCTGAGGTCGTAGCGCCTCAAATCGTGACACCGTTGGCGGATGCACCGGCGCAGGACATTGGCCAAATCTTAAGTCGCATTGAACAACTTCGTCACCAACGCGCGCAATTGGATGCGCCATATTTGCCGTTAGATGGGGCGTTTGAGGATGAGGCCGGCACTCCGGACAGTTTCGGCTTTGATACCAATGACGGCGGAATGATTGTCAGCGCCGATTTGCCGCAGAGCAGCGCCATCATCGGCATATCGATTCACGAACCGGCGTTCGATGATATTGCCGGTCCCGACGCCTATGCCGCCGCCGCGTTTCAACAGCGGATGCCGATTGACAATGCGCGGATGCGTTTAATGTCCCCGCCCGCAATCGCTGGCGATTGGCGGATTGAGGCGGAACCTGTGTTCGACGCGGAGAGCGGCCGGTTTAAGGGCTATTCCGGCCTCATGCGCCGTCCGAATTGCGCCGAGGACGCGGTGCTAGACGACATTGCGACTGCATCGCGGCAGGCGGACCAATTGCAACAATTGCTCCACGAATTGCGCACGCCATTGGGGGCCATCATCGGCTTTGGCGAAATTATTGAGCAGCAACTGTTTGGTCCCGTGTCGCATGACTATCGCGAATTGGCGGTCAGTATATTGGAGGACGCGCACCGATTGCTCGACAGTTTTGACGACATGGCGATGGCGGCGCACATTGAAAATGGCATAATCCGCAGTTTGCCCGGGCAAACCGATGGCGATTGGTTGTTTGAGCGGATTCGCGGGCGGTTGCAAACGCTGACCGATGTGCGCGGTGTTGTGCTGAATCTGCAAAAGGCCGAGCCGTTGAGGCCCTTCGCCCTCGATGCCGACGCCGTTGAACGCATTTTCACGCGGCTTTTGTCCGCCGTAGTATTGGGCGCGGAAGCCAATGAAAAGGTCGAGACGCGCTTGCGCACCGTCGTCGGCGTTCGGCCTTATAATCTCTATCGCATCGAATTGCCCAGCCGATTGGCGGGCGCGTCCGAGGATGAATTGATGCAAGTGGGCCAAGCGGGTGCAGAGGGCGCGGAAACTGGCCCATTGCTCGGTCTTGGTTTTTCCCTTCGTCTCGTCCGCAGTTTGGCGCGTAATGCGGGCGGTGATTTACGCTTTGACAAGGAGGCCATGCTATTGTCGCTTCCTGCCATGACCGAGAGCCGGTTTGGCACCTGATCAAATTTTTAAGGAAACCGCCTCACATCATGGGTTTGCAACGGCCAATCTTCCCCGGCAAGTCCGTGATGGAGCCTGATTCGGCGCACCATAATCTGATAGTGGGCGACGCGATTGAGCTTGGGCAATCCGGTCCGCAATTCTTAATCACCGTCGATACCGAAGAAGCCTTCGATTGGAGCGGCCCCTTCACCCGCGACAAGCACAGCGTTGAGCACATTCCCGCCGTTTTCGAATTTCAGGCAATTTGCGACGAATTTGGCGTGAAGCCGGTCTATATGGTTGATTACCCTGTCGTCGCCGATACCCGCGCGGCCGATTTGTTCCGCGGTTTGGTGAACGAAGGCAGGGCCATAATTGGGGCCCATTTGCATCCTTGGGTGACGCCGCCATTCGATGATTCGATTAGCCGCCGGAACAGCTATGGCTGCAACCTGCCGGAATCGGTAGAGCGCAGCAAGTTGCTCTTCATGTTCGACGCGCTGCAGGCGGCATTCGGCACATTACCCACGATTTTCCGCGCAGGTCGTTATGGGATCGGTGCGAACACAGCCGATGTTCTGGCCGAAGTTGGTATCCCATTTGATAGTTCGGTCCGCTCTTTCTTTGATTACAGCGCCGAAGGCGGTCCTGACTTTCAGGTGAGTTCGGTGCATCCTTATTGGATCAAACCCGGCGTGTTGGCCGAATTGCCGTTGACCAGCGTCTTTGTCGGTCCGTTGCGCAAATTTTCGCCGTCCCTGTTCGGTAAGGACAGCAATCCGGCGATGATGCGTGGCGTTTTCTCACGCACCGGCCTGCTATCCCGCATTGCCTTCACACCCGAAGGCGTCGGTGTAGCCGAAATGCGGCGCGGCATCGACCAAGCCTTGGCCGATGACTTGCCCTTGCTGAACCTATCGTTCCATTCGCCTAGCCTTGTGCCAGGCAACACCGCCTATGTCCGTAATGAGGCGGAGCGGGCGGCATTCCTGCAATGGTGGCGCGAAATCCTCTCCCATTTGGCGCGACGCAATGTGCAACCCGCAGATTTGGGCGTGCTTTGGGCCGCAATCCAGCCAAAGGCGTAAATTAGAGAAAAAGGCACTTGCACCGATGCCGCCCCACGGCTAGGGCATCGCAAATGACGGGGCCTGTAGCTCAGTTGGTTAGAGCTGGCCGCTCATAACGGCTAGGTCGGGGGTTCGAGTCCCTCCGGGCCCACCATTTTTGGACGGGCACACTATGGACGGTTAGCCTCGTCCGAAACATTGGGCCGATCACGACCGATCGCCCCTCCCGGTCGGGGAGTAGCGCAGCCTGGTAGCGCATCTGGTTTGGGACCAGAGGGTCGCAGGTTCGAATCCTGTCTCCCCGACCATTTTCTCACATCCATCTGATACGCGCCATCGCGATGGCCACTGGATAATCAGATTAAACCGCGATACGGCTTCATAGCATAAGGTTGTCGGACCTTATTTATGGAGTTTGCTGGTTCCGTGCTGAGTTCCGAAAAACAATCTCTGGTTTCCCCCCTTGTCGACGGGTTCGCGCGCCGGATTAGTTATCTGCGCGTGTCGGTCACGGACCGGTGCAATCTGCGATGCACCTATTGTATGAAGGCGCAACAGACGTTCTTGCCGCGCGCCGACGTTTTGGACATTGAGGAAATGGACCGGCTTTGCGCACGGTTTATTGCGCATGGGACGCGGCGATTGCGGCTTACAGGCGGAGAGCCCTTGGTCCGGCGCGGGTTTATGGATCTTGTGCGCGGCCTTTCCCGGCATTTGGATAGCGGCGCGTTGGATGAAATCACGCTGACCACCAATGGTACAGAATTGGCGCGCTTTGCCGAGGGTTTAGCGGCGGCGGGAGTACAACGCGTGAACGTGTCGCTTGATACCACCGACGCGGGACTTTTCGCCGAATTGACGCGCGGTGGGGATCTGAATGCGGTTTTGCGGGGGATTGATGCGGCTCAGAATGCCGGTCTTTCGATCAAGCTTAACCGCGTGGCATTGCGCGGGGTCAACGAGACATCGCTGATTGATGACATTCGATGGGCGCACGGGCGTGGATTATCGATGACGCTGATTGAAACCATGCCCATGGGGGAGGTGGATTTGGACCGTGCAGACCATTACCTGCCACTGGATGGCGTCAAGGCGGGGTTGGCAGAGCAGTTTACGCTGACTCCCCTGACCAAACGTACCGGTGGTCCGGCGCGATATTATCGTGTAGAGGAAACTGACGGCGAATTGGGCTTTATAACGCCCTTAAGCGTTCATTTTTGCGAAAGTTGCAATCGGGTTAGGCTCACCTGCACAGGGCAATTATATCTGTGTTTGGGCCAAGAAGACCGCGTTGATTTGCGCGCATTGGTGCGCTCTGGCGCAAATGATGCCGAATTGGACGCGACGATACAAGACGCCATGCGGATCAAACCGCGCGGGCATGATTTTGCCATTGGCACAAACGGCATCGGTGGGCAAAGCATCCGCACTATGTCGGCGACGGGGGGCTGATCGGTGGCGATTTTGCAAGTTGAATTGTGCGGGCGATTGGCCGATTTAGCGGGTGATGTGGTGGATGTGGAGGTTCCCAATGTCGGGATAAATGTCTCAGACCTGCGCACTGCTATCGCGGAGGCCTATCCCGTCCTATCCCAAATCATATTTGACTCGAAAATTCGCGCTTGCGTGGATGAGATATTGGTCAACGATGCGGTAGTGGTGCGCGCGGGACAGTTGGTGGCGTTTTTCCCGCCGTTGTCGGGGGGCTAAGCGATGGCCGTTTTTTTATCGAAAGAGCCGATAGATCCCTCTGCATTGCTTGCGGGGTTTCAAATTGAAGGTGCGGGCGCAATTGCCAGCTTTACCGGCCTTGCTCGCGGGACGGGTCAAGACAATGCGGTTATCAGTTCCTTGGTCCTTCAAAGTTATCGTGGCGTGACCTTGGCCTCAATGCAGACTATTGCCGTCGAATCCATCAAGCGATTTAGCCTACTCCACGCGCATATAACGCATCGCAGTGGCCGCATCTTGCCTAATGAACCCATTGTTTTTGTCGCCGCCGCCGCGCTGCACCGCGCCGCTGCGCTTGACGCCGTGTCCTATATGATGGACCTGTTGAAGACGGAGGCCGTGTTTTGGAAATATGAAGAAACGGCGGGCGAAAAACGCTGGATCGAGCCGACCGAAGCCGATTATGCGCGCGCGCAGAAATGGAACCAATGATGGCAGGAATTGACGAAAGCCGTGCCTTTTATCCGCTCAATATTGCGGTTCTGACGGTGTCGGACACACGAACCACGCTGGACGATACATCCGGCGATACATTGGTGCAGCGATTGACGCAGGCAGGCCACGCACTGGCCGCGCGGGCCCTTTTACCTGATGACGTCGCGACCATCACGGCGCAGATGCAGGCTTGGATCGCGGATGAAACCGTTGACGCGGTCATCTCCACCGGCGGCACGGGCTTTTCCCCGCGCGATGTAACGCCGGAGGCTGTTCGGCCTCTATTCGACAAGGAAATGGACGGGTTCAGCGTCGTGTTTCATCAGGTCAGCCTTGGCACAGTTGGCCTGTCCACCCTGCAATCGCGCGCCTTTGCGGGGCAGGCGGGCGATACATTTATCTATTGCCTGCCTGGATCAACCGGCGCGTGTAAGGATGCATGGGACCAGATTTTGGCGTTCCATTTTGACAGCCGATACCGGCCCTGCTCCGTGGTCGGTCAAATACCACGCTATCGGGGGCTATGCTGATGACGAAGGACAGTGGTCTGACCCATCTCGGCGGTGATGGCCGTGCATCGATGGTCGATGTGACCGATAAGGCGGTGACAGCGCGTATGGCACGGGCGGAGGGCTATTTAACCTGCCTTCCCGAAACGCTCGCGGCGGCGTTGGCGGGCGAGACGTCAAAAGGCGCGGTTGTGGCAACGGCGGAATTGGCGGGCATTATGGCGGCGAAACGCACGGCGGACCTTATCCCCTTGTGTCACCCGCTACCGTTGAGCAAAGTTGCGGTGAGCATTACTTCCGATGCCGCGCTGCCCGGATTTCGCATTGTCGCGGAGGTCCGCACCAATGGTGTCACCGGCGTGGAAATGGAGGCATTAACGGCCGTGTCCGTTGCGGCTTTGACCCTGTTTGATATGTTAAAGGCAGTCGACCGGACCATGGTGATCGGCGGGGTGCAAGTGACCGAAAAGCATGGCGGCAAATCGGGCAGTTGGGACCGCATTGCGTGATTAGTTTTGAAGAAGCAATGGCCGTCATAGCGCGGGTGGCGCAGCCTTTGTGTTCGGAAAATATAGCATTTCGTGATGCTGCTTCCCGAGTTCTGTCCTCTGATTTGACCGCGCGCGCCGATGCGCCTGTGCGGGCGACCAGTGCGATGGATGGGTATGCCGTGCATGACGCCGACGTGCAAAACCTGCCGGTCGCTTTGCCCGTGGTGGCTAAAATTTACGCGGGCCAAGTCCCTGAAGCGCCGCTTGCTCGCGGCACGGCGGCACGTATTTTTACAGGAGCAATGGTGCCCGATTGCGCGGACAGGGTGATTGTCCAAGAGAATTGTGAGGCGGCGCATGGCGTCGTCCAAATCATCCGCCCACATGGTCCCGCGCGTCACATCCGCGCCGCTGGGTCGGATTTTCGCGGCGGCGAGGTGCTACTACCCACTGGAACAAGCCTAACCCCCCAGGCCGTGGTTGCGGCGGGCGCGGCGGATGTGGCGGAGATATCGGTCTTTCGGCGCGCGCGGGTGGCGGTGCTGTCCAGCGGTGATGAACTTGCGGAGGCGGGAACGGCGCATTTGCGCGCTGGCGCTATTCCTGAAAGTGTCGGACCAGCCGTTGCGGCAATGGCTCAGGCGGCGGGAGCAGAGATTGTTCACCGCGCGCTATTGCCGGATGATTTGGCGATCATGCAAGTGGCAGCGGGACACGCCCTCGAATTAGCTGACCTCGTCATCGTGACCGGCGGTGCATCGGTGGGGGAAAAGGATTTTGCCCGCACCGCGTTTGCGCCCTTTGGTCTGGACTTTCTGATCGATAAGGTCGCCATCAAGCCTGGAAAGCCAGCTTGGCTCGCGCGCACGAAAGGCGGGCAGTTGATCCTCGGCTTACCTGGTAATCCGACCAGCGCATTGGTCACTGCACGCTTGTTCCTTTTGCCGTTACTCTTCGGCTTAATGGGTCGAGGCCCAACTGTGGCATGGCATTGGTATTGGGTGCCCTTGTCCGCACCCTTAACCGCAACCGGCGACCGTGAAACCTTTGTGCGCGCCTTGCGAGACGGCGGCGGTGTCCGACCGATAGCCAATCAAGATAGCGGCGCACAAAGAGCCTTGGCGTTGTCCAACACGCTCATCCGATGCCTGGCGGGACAGGGAGCAATGGATGTGGGGGCAGAGGTTCAGTGCCTTGATTTTTAACGCATTACCTGGTGAGCAGTTTATATATTTTGTCGCAATCGCGATGCTGTTCGGCGCGGCGTTATATTCTGCCGTCGGCCATGGCGGTGCGTCGGCCTATTTGGCGATTATGGCACTGGCCGGATTTGCGCCAGAAGAGATGCGGCCGATCGCCCTCGTTCTGAACCTCATCGTTTCGGGCATCGGAATATGGCGGTATCGTCGTGCGGGGGCATTTGATTTTAGATTATTTGCCTTGTTTTCGGTGAGTTCGATTCCGTCGGCCTTTATCGGCGGCTTAATCCATTTGCCGCCTGAATATTTTGAAAGGCTCTTGGGCTCGGTATTATTGGCCAGTGCGGCGGTTTTTCTTATCCGACCTATGGTCGCGATCGGTGATGTAACAACACCAAAGCCCATTGTCGCCTTGCCCTTGGGAGGCGGATTGGGTTTCCTCGCGGGATTGACCGGAACAGGCGGTGGGATATTCTTAAGCCCGCTCATTCTGCTTCTGCGCTGGGCCGAACCGCGCACGACATCCGGCGTCGCGGCGGCATTCATCTTCGTCAATTCCGCTGCTGGATTGGCGGGAAGGCTGAACGTGGTTCGCGATTTGCCTGATGCCATGCCGATTTTTTCAGCGTCTGTCCTCATTGGTGCGCTGTGCGGTAGCTATTTGGGCGCCGTGAGATTGCCGCGAACTGCATTAATTCGTTTGCTTGGCGTGGTGCTTATATTCGCGGGTGGGAAATTATTGATTGGATAGACCTTCGCTTAGGCGTTGCGCTTTACAAAAGGCGCATCACTCTAGAATTGCGAAACTCGCTGTGCCATAAATGGGCTTCAAAATGCGGTAAAAAAATGAGCGCTAATGTATTGCGCAATCTGATATCAGATTCCGAAGTTCTAACTTATAATTGGAGAGGCCGCCTGTGTCCCCTAATGATGTGCCGACCGAATGGGCCGAAATTAATTTTGATGGGTTGGTCGGGCCAAGTCACAATTTTGCCGGCCTTAGCCTTGGCAATATTGCCAGCGCCAGCCACGCGGGACAGGTCAGTCATCCGCGCGCCGCTGCGTTGCAGGGGCTCGGCAAAATGCGATTGATGTTGGGCCTGGGCCTGACCCAAGGATTTTTTCCGCCGCTGTTCCGCCCCAATGTGGCGTGGTTGCGGTCGATGGGGTTTGATGGCGATGATGCCGCCGTGTGCGCGAAGGCCGCTGCCGACGCCCCGCATTTGCTCAATATCGCCAGCAGCGCGTCTGCGATGTGGACGGCGAATGCTGCAACTGTTTCTCCCTCACCGGACAGTCTTGATGGACGGTTACACCTGCTGACTGCTAACCTATCCTCCATGCCGCACCGCGCTATGGAATGGACGGAGACTGGCCGCAATTTGGAGGATATTTTCGGCGGGGCAGGGCAGTTGCACTCGCGCGTTCCGGCCGGCTTCGGCGACGAAGGTGCGGCCAATCATATGCGGCTTTGCGAGGGCCATGGGGCCGAGGGTGTGCAAGTGTTCGTCTATGGCACCAACCCCACGGGCCGCTTCCCCGCGCGCCAAAGTGAGGAGGCCAGTCGCGCCGTCGCCCGCGCTTGCGGCGTCAAAAACGCTTTGTTCGTGGAACAAAGCGATGCAGCGATTGAGGCGGGGGCGTTCCACAATGACGTCGTCGCGGTAGCGAATGAGCGGGTGCTGTTCACGCATGAATTGGCCTTTGCCGATGCCGCCGTGTTCTATGGCAGGCTGCACGCGGCTTTCCCTGCTTTGGAAGTGGTGGAGGTATCTGACGACGCCGTGTCACTGGCAGATGCCATCGGGTCGTATTTGTTCAACTCGCAGTTGGTCACTTTGCCCGATGGGTCAAACACGCTCATCTGCCCCATGGAATGCGCCGAAAATACGGCGGTGAAGGCGTGGCTGGACGGACATATCGGCGGCAATCGCCCAATCCAAGCTGTGCGCTTCGTCGATGTTCGCCAATCCATGCGCAATGGCGGCGGGCCGGCGTGCCTTCGCTTGCGCGTGGTGATGAGCGCGGAGGAACGGGCGGCGATGAATCGGGCCTATTTGCTGAATGATGCGAAAATCGATGCGTTGGAGGCGTTGGTGTCCACGCATTGGCCGGAGGCGGTTGCGCCCATGGACCTGCGTAATCCCGATTTATGGGGGCAATTATGGGCGGCGCATGGTGCGTTGACCGCGTGGATTGAGGGTCAGTAAAATTCAACCTTGAAATAACGCGAGTTTTCACCTGTTCGTTTTAGAATATATTCAAATTTAGGGCCGTCATCCGACACACTGCGGGGACATCCGTCACCCTTCACGCCAATGCTCCACACATTTGTTACGGATTTGTCGAGGCCGTTGGCGCGGAAATTAGCAATGCTCTCGGCGTCTACGGGGAAGTCAATTGTCCCTGCGCTAGCCGCTGTTGCGCAATAAGCCCCGCGGACAGACTCCCCACCATAATTCGTCACCGCATCGGGCGTCCCATCCTCATGCCGATGGTCATGTTTAAGTTGAATGCCCTTCGCCGTTTTTCTCAGCACCCAAGTGCGCGATGTGTCCCACTTGCCGCCTACTTGCAACGGCCCGACATGAAAGGGAATCCGGATTTCGGTGTCCGAGCATGACGCCACCGTCATCCGCATGGGCCGCCCCGCCATGTCGGCATCGACGGCCTCATTACTCACCATTTTACCATAGAGCGTTTGCCCGCACAGTTGGGAGATTTCTGTCCAATAGGAATCGCGCCATTGTAATTCATTGGACCAGGTTTCTGGCGTCGTGGCACAAGACGTGGCCAACAATGCGGCGACGGCTGTGAAGCAAATTCGGGTATAAATTGTCATATCGCCAAGCTGTCACAGCCGCCTGCCATATGCAAGGCGCATGCGGTTTACCGCCCACTTGCGCTCGTAAACGTCGCGGTGGCGCGGCCATTGGCGGGGACTTGCACCTGGATATAGGCTTCATTCCATGAGCAACCCGCCGATGTGCAAGTGCCCGTCCGGCCTGCGCCCACGTCCCAGCATCCCGCATTCACGGCCCAACTTTGGCTGTTGCCGTCATAGATTGCGCTGCCGGAATTCAGGACATTCAACCCGTGGCTCATCGCATTACACCGCGCAATGGTAACGACGTTGATGGGAATACCCGATTTGTTTTGCAGGACGATCTGTCCAACTGGTTCTCCCTCTCGGACCAAATCCCCGCCGATAAAGCTGCTGCACCCCGACAACGCCATTGCAGCGGTGAGAAGGGCAAATTTCGCCCCAAGCGCACTTAATTTCATATTAGCCTCCCAAATATAATGGATAAGGCGACCCCCTTTTTTGGGGAAAGTTAATACTCAATTGGGTCGTGTCAAGCGCGCTTAATGTTGGGTGATACGGACCAGCGACCAATCATAGCCCAATTCTTTCACGCGGGCTTCTAACAACGCCTGTGTCGCGGAGTCCGGTTTTGCCGTGCGAGTGAGCATCCACAAATAGCGCCCCGAAGGTTCGCCCACAATCGCCCAACTATAGTCATCGGCGCGGTCGAGCACCCAATAATCGCCGTAGAACGGTCCGAAAAAGCTCACCTTCAACTTTGCATTTTGGGAGCCATCGACGATTTTGGCCTTACCTTCGGCGGTGGATAATTTGCCATCGACGCTGCCCTTGTGGCAGGAATTGAGCACGGCAATCTTGCCATCGTCGCGCAAGCTGTACTCGGCAGTCACTGCCTCGCATCCCTTTTGAAAACCCGCCTCATAGCGGCCATATTCATACCATCGGCCCAAATAGCGGTCGAGTTCGACGGTCCTCGCCGGTTGTGGCACGGCGGTGTTGCCGACTGGGCCAGCCTGCAAAGTGGAGCAGGCGGATAGGGCGGGGATCATGGCCACGGCACCCAATACGGCGACGATCGGCCAATATCTGCGTTTTTGCGGTGATGCCATCGGGCTAGGTCCAAGTATAAAAGGGATTGTTTCACCAACTCAACGCTCGCCTGCGCGGTCCAGTTCCTTACCCAATCGTCCGGTGAGCCAATAACCCCACATTTTGAAATCGCTGGCTAGTGACCATAAAGGATATTTGAAGGTGGCGGGACGGTTTTTCTCCACACCAAAATGCGCGACCCAAGCAAAACCGTAACCGGCCAAGGGTGCAAACCACATAAACCACCATTGGCCAGTAACCGCCGCCCAAATGAAAAGCGCGACGACAAGGCTGGTCCCGATATAATGCAATGCCCGCGTTTCGGGCTTCGCATGTTCGCGAAGGTAATAGGGCCAGAATTCGGCGAAGGTCTGAATGCGTTGCTCCGACATTTCTGGCCCTTTCAAAGCTTACCCTTTTTCCGCCGCGATCCAGCGGTCGATTTTCGCCTCTAACACCGGCAAAGGCAATGCCCCGGTGTCGAGCACTTGTGCGTGGAATTCGCGGATATCGAACTTTGCGCCCAATTCCGTTTCCGCCTTTTTGCGCAAGCGTTGGATGGTCAATGCGCCGATTTTATAGGCCAATGCCTGACCCGGCATCGCGATATAACGCTCCACCTCAGCCGTGGCGTCGGTTTTGCCCATCGCGCTATTGTCCAGCATATATTGAATTGCTTGTTCGCGGGTCCAGCCTTTTGAATGTAGGCCAGTGTCCACCACCAACCGCATTGCGCGCAGCATTTCATCGTCCAATTGGCCATATTTTTGATAGGGGCTGTTGTCGTACAGGCCCATTTCATAGCCCAAGGTTTCGGCATAAAGCGCCCAACCCTCAACATAAGCAGTGTTGCCGCCAAAACGCATGAAATTGGGCAGGGCCTCATTTTCCTGCGCTAGGCTGATTTGGAAATGGTGGCCGGGTGCGCCCTCATGCAGGTACAATGTGGTGATGCCGGTGATTGAACGGCTTGGGAGGTCATAGGCATTGAACCAGAATACGCCGGGGCGGCTGCCATCAGGGGTACCGGATTCGTAGCTGCCGCCAGCCTGGAATTGCTCACGGAACTCCTCATACGGTTTGATTTCCAACGGAGCCTTGGGCAGGGTTTTGAACAATTTGCCCACGCGCGCATCAACGTCTTTGCCGACTCGATAATATTCATCGGTCAGCCATTGGCGCGATTGTGGGTGGAATTGCGCGTCGCTGCGCACGAATTGGAAGAATTCGGGCAGGGTGCCGGTAAAGCCAGTTTCCGCCATCACCTTTTCCATCTCGCCTTTAATCCGGGCTACTTCGAACAGGCCGACATTGTGGATTTCATCGGCGGACATGTCCAACGTGGTGTGCGATTTGATGAGCATGTTGTAATAGACATCGCCGCCCTTCATCGCCGACATGCCGACGCCGTCGCGGGCCACAGCCAGATATTCATTGGCCAGAAAATCGCGCAATTGCTTGTTTGCTGCGTAAATAGCCTCCGTCTTGGCGCGGTAATCGGCGGTGAAGCGGGCCTTGTCCGCGTCAGTGAAATCGGCGGGGAAGTTTTTCGTCGGCCCCATGAAGGGCGACTCGTCAATGGGCGTTGCCAATTGCGTATCCAACTGCTGCACGACGATGCCGATGGTCAATTTGGTATCAACCACGCCGCTGGCCATGCCTTCGCGGAATCGGCCAATGGCGGCGCCCATGAATGTGATATAGCCATCGTGGCGTTTCAGGCCATTTTCGTAATCGGTCACAGTTTTGAATGGTGCCGCGCTTTGCCCACTGGAAAATGTGGGGTAGAACGTGTGGAACCCTCGGAAGTGATCGACGGGACGAACGACGCTAAGCGCGACCATTTCGGGGGTCAGTTCTTCTGCGGAGCGTTGCAGCGACAGTTCGAACACTTCGGCGGCCAATGCGTTGACGGGGGTCAGCAGCGAACGGTCAATGGTCGCCAATTCGGCGAGTTCTGCATCAACCTGTTTACGTTGATGATCGTAATAGGCATCGCTGATATAATCACCAAATTGGTCGGCGTAGCGCATGTCGCCACGAAACAAGGCTTCAATCGGGCTATTGGCCAGCTTGTCCTCATCGGATTTTGCAAAAAGCGCGAGCAACTTTGCGTTTTCAGCCTGCGCCGCATCGGATGGCGCGACGGTCGTCGCTGTGGCGGCATCAGCAATTGGCATGACGAAGGTAGAAACAGTGGCCAATGCTAAAAAGCTGGTCGAAAGGAGGACGGCGGATAAGCGCATATAGAAAACCTTTGCTAAAGTAGCGGATGTGGTAAATCTAGGCGCGCGACCGAGACTGCGCAAGCGTTGCGCACAAAAAACCGGCCTCAAAACCAAGTTTCAAGGCCGGCTTTCGTTTTCTATTGTCACTGGCTTACCAGAAGAAATTATATTCCACGTCAACCACGCGTCCCGACCGAATGTCGATCAATAGGACGTCGTCATAATACCGGACCCAGCGATAGGGGCCGTATACAGCGGGCAGGCGGTACGACCATGGATCGCTAATCCAGTAATTGGACGAATAATATGACGCGCCAATGGTGAACCCTATACTGAACCGCGAATAGCTGTGCCCGCGCGGCCCATGATAGCGGCCGGGGCGATAAACATGGCGGTTCGATTGACGGTGATCGCGCCAATTATAACGGCGGTCACCGCGCCAATTGTTGTTCCAATTGTCATAGCGTTGCCCGCGATATTCAAAGCGGTTGTCGTTGCGGCGATCTCGATAAACATGGCGTTGGTCTTGGCGGCCATCGCGGTAGGCGCGTTGTTCACGATAGCCATCGCGGCGTTCGTCACGCCGTTCGGCGCGTTGATAATTTTGCCGCGCTTGTTGCGCGCCATCACGGCGACCTTCACGATAGCCGCGCCCGTCATTCGAACGGCCACGTTGACCGCGCGCTTCATTGCCGGCGCCTCTGCGTTGGCCACGTGCTTCGCCCCGACCGCCGCGACGGTCATCGCGTGATTGGTGTGCGGTCTCAGCCTGCACGAGGCTGGTCTGTTTATTAACTTGAACATCGGCGGCCATTGCGGCCGGTGTCATCATGGTTGCGGCCAAAAGGCCAAATATTGCAAATGTACGCATGGCGAACTCCTATCGTCCCAAAAAACCAAAAGAGCCGGTTCGAGCGTTGCGGTTTCGATCCAACGTTAAAATGGTTAAACCACCCTAGCTGACTTAAGCATGAACCGGTGCGCCAGCATTGCGAAAGGCGGGGTGTGGCAATTCCATATGGCTGCGGCATGGTGGTGCGAGAGTAAATGCGGCGCCCGATTCGCGGCAATTTGAGGCAAGGACGCGATAGAATGATAGCAAGTGAGGTCGCTTTAATAAGGTTTATCGGATATCACAGGCTCTTGACGGGGGTTGGCACATCGCGCACATTGGGCGCTTGCAGGTCAATTCCCATTCATAATCGGGTCGAAATTTAAGGGTCATAATGAACACCTTAACGCGTAGACATATTTTGAAAGGTGGCGGTGCCGCCATCGCAACCGCCGCGATTGCTGGCCCAGCCTTGGCTTTGCCTGCGCAAGACGTGGACCGCCTGCGCACGATCGCGGATCAGGAATTGGCACGCAACGCGTCCAAAATTCGTATGACCGACCGCGTGGGCATTGCCGATTTCTCACCCTATAGTTCCAATCCACGGTTCTATGTTGTGGACCGCGTCGGCGGGCAGATTACAGAATTTCTGGTCACTCATGGCCGTGGCAGTGACCCCTATCATATGGGCTGGCTGCAAAATTTTTCACACATTCCGGGTAGCCTTGCGACTTCGCGCGGTGCGTATTTGACGCAGGAATTTTATTTCGGACAGCATGGACTGTCGATGCGTCTGGATGGTCTGGATTTCGACAACTATACCGCCCGCGACCGCGCTATTGTGGTTCATGGTGCTTGGTACGCTGAACGCGACATGATTGCCCGCTACGGCAAATTGGGCCGCAGCGAGGGTTGTTTCGCCTTTGCACAGGGCGAATTGCCGCAGGTTTTGAATTTGTTGGGCCCCGGTCGGTTGTTGTTTGCGGATAAGCTACAAATCGGCGGTGTTCCGGCGCAGATGGTTCCCGCAACCGACAACGGCAATTGGGATTCGGGCGCGCCGCAGGATATTTGGCCATCCTCAACCTTCGACACCCCCGGCGCGCGATAATTTCACTGCTAACTTACCGCCGTGCGGAAAAGAACGCGCGTAGTAATGATTCGCTCTCCGCTTCCATAATGCCGTGATAAATCTCGGGCCGATGGTGGATGGTCGGCTGCGTAAACAGCCGCGGGCCATTGAGCACCGCGCCGCCTTTTTTATCCTCCGCCCCAAAATATAGCCGGGCAATGCGCGCATGGGCAATGGCTCCGGCGCACATGGCGCATGGCTCCAATGTCACCCACAGATCGCAATCACCCAATCGGTCCCGCCCCAAATGTGCGGCGGCCTGCCGAATCGCCAATATCTCCGCATGCGCCGTTGGGTCGCAGGAACCCGGAGGAGGGTTGCTGCCCCAACCGATAACCTGCCCGCCATGGACCACCACCGCGCCCACGGGCACGCCGCCCGCCGCCGATGCTTGTTTGGCTAAGTCCATTGCAGGTTGCATGAATAAGCGGAGGTTGGCATGGCTCATGGCCTTCGCGTTACTGCAAGATTGCGGTCAAGCAAAGCAAAAGGGCGCAATTTTGCGCCATTGCCCCCTTGACCTTTCGCCCAATGGGCAGTAACAGCGCGGCTTTCCAAGGGTGGCCATCGCCATCTGTCACTTAATTAATTCAGGATTTTCCCATGGCGCGTATTTGTGAACTGACCGGCAAAGGTCGCATGGTTGGCAACAATGTCAGTCACGCTAACAACAAAACGAAGCGCGTGTTTCTGCCAAATTTGCAGAATGTGACGCTGCTTTCCGAAGGTCTGGGCCGCGGTGTCAAACTGCGCGTTTCGACTCACGGTCTTCGTTCGGTTGAGCACAATGGTGGTCTCGACAATTGGTTGTTGAAAACCAATGACGAAAAGTTGAGCGACAATGCGCGCAAAGTGAAAAAAGAATTGTCGAAGAAATTGGCCGCTGGCTAATGGCTTCGATAGTCCACTGACGGGTGGACACAAGAGAGAGCGTCGGGCAACCGGCGCTCTTTTTTTGTGCGCTAAAGGCAGGTGCCCCATGATGCCGGCCGGTCAATGGCCGTTTGCTCCGCCGTCCATTGCCGAAGCGACGCGCCGCCATCGGCAACAAGTGCATCATGAAATTGAGGGCCAAAACCCTCGCAAAGACTTTCCACTGGATCTTCGGCGCCAGTATTGACCCGTCGCATATTGGCAAGGCCAGCCTCGCCAATATTCGAATTTCGGATGATATAAGCGGCGAAATCAGATTCTGATTGGTCCAGAATCGGTTGAACGTCGGGGTTGAACTTGCCCGGACATTTGCGCCCCACAGCTGCCGCGTTTGCAACCAATGCCCAAGTGCAGATAACGCCCACGTCGGGAGAGGTGCTGATGGTCGCTTTTTTGCCCTGAGGTGGCGATGCCTCGGCAAGTGCTGGTGGCGAAGGGGGCGAGCTCGCGCCTCCTTGACATGATGCCAAGAGGGCGAAGGTCAACAAAGGGGCTATGACGGTTTTCATCCTCCACAGCATATCGGACAATCGACTCGATGCAATCGGTTTTGCCCGCTGCGCTGCGACCCATAAAAAAGGGAGGCTGCCCCAATGGACAACCTCCCCGGTATGGATTGAATTGAGAGAAGCTTACTTCTTGCAGCTTTGCGCGCCCTTACCGGCCAGCGTCAAGTTGATCGAATCACCGCTTCCGGCCAATGCCGTTGCGCCATCGGCCGACTTCATTGCACGGTCAGCAACGATTTTGCCTTCTGCATCCTTGGGCGCTTCAACGCGAACAGGGGCGTCCGTGCCGACCACAATG
>JBGSSR010000169.1:0-5319 GCA_041736905.1 Sphingomonadaceae bacterium
TATAGGACAGCTTGCCGGTCTGTCCGGCGGCCAGCGACGGCGCGGTAATGCTGAACCGGCGGCCATCGGGCGCAATCGTAGCGACGACCGCATTGCCGTTATAGGTCACACTATCGGCGCGCAGGCGCATTTCGATGGGCAAGTCATCGGTGATGGTGATCGTGCCGGTCGGGTTGCTGCCCTGACCCGTCACCGCAATTTCGTAGCGCACGAAGTCGCCCGGAGCTGCTGTCGCCACTTGCGCGCGTTTCGACAAGACCAAACCGCCGGAGGGGCGGTCCACGGGGATGTCCACGCGCACAGCTTCTGGAGAGTCCAGCGTCAACACTTGGCCAAACGACGCGGGGAGGATTTCCATCGGCAAGCCATCGGGGCGCAAAAGCGTCTCCAAATACGCTTCATCCGCATCCGACGTCCAACGATAGTCACCCGGAGGGCTAACCACGATGCGATAGTCACCGGGGCGCACGAATGGGAAACGATAAAAACCATCGGTGAAGTCATAGACTTGACCGGATGCGTCGGTCACGGTGCTGCCCGTGGTGATTTGGTTGGGGAATGCGGACACGCCGTCATCGCCAAACACTTGCGCAGGCTGGCCAGTGCGAACATCGATCAGGGTGACAACAGCACCATCGACAGGTGCGCCATCGGCGCTATCGAACACGATGCCGAATGGATCGACCAAAATATCGACAGCACCATTACCTATCACGGTGCCAGTGGTGTCGTTCACGACGACGCGCAGTTCATCGTTCTTCGCCACGCTGAGCACGCAATCGCCGTTGACGGGCGCAGGTGGCATCGCACGGGTGTTGATGTAACCCATGAACTCGCCAGTGTTCACACCCGTTTCGCGCAGGATGAGCGTTTCACGGTCGGCGGCGCTGGTGGTGCCTTCCAAAACGATTTGCAACGTATCGACGGTGGTTGCGCTGCTATTGGCGGCGGCATTGCTGATGGCGAGCACCAATGGCTGGCCAGCGTGAATCGCGCTGGTTTCGGCAAGGAACGCAGGAGACGTGCTTGTCCCTGCGAAGGCGCCAGAGAATTGGATGTCTTGCAATCCACCGCTACCCGAGCATTGCGTCGAGGGCAGGGGGGTTGATGTCCCGGAATTGGGGGAGGTCAATTGGAAAAAGTTAATGGCCACAGGGGGTGGCGGCGTGTCATCCACGGAAATGACAACTTCATTGGACGGCACAGTCGTGGTGAGTGTGCCATGGGTCCAAGTCACTGTTGCGACATTGGAAATTTCGCTAGCATAGGCGCTGCTTCCGGCGAGAACGATCGCACCGGTCACCATTGAGCCTTGCAGCAAATAATGAAGTTTTTTGGTTAACATAGCCTAGATTTATGAAGGCGAAGGGTAACCAATCGGTTAAGATTGGCCCCCTTCGCCTGTAAACTCATGTTACTGGATGGTAACGCGGAAGATCAGCGTGCGCATTTCGCCAGCAGGCACAGTGGCCAGCGTGGACGAAATATCGTTCGTGCCTGCGTTGTAAGCAGCAGCATCGGCAGCACCGTCGGTATCGCAAACGCCGGTTGTTACGCCGGTACCGTTACGCAGTGGCGTAAAGGCAGCGTCGTATTCCGCCGATGGCGACACTTGATCCAAGTCATCGGTGATGACCACGTTGGATGCCGCGGCCGAACCGGTGTTGTCCACGGTGATGCAATATTCAATCGTCGCGCCGGGGATGGCTTTCGGATTGGTCGTTCCGCTGATTGGGTCGGAAACAACACGGCTCAACTTGGCAACGCTCAGGACTGCGGCAGCAGCCAGATAGTTGTCGTCAGCAGTTTCGGTGTTGTTCTCATCCGTATCGGCAAACACGTTTTGCACCAAGGTGGCATCATCGGCATCGCCCGAATCATCGGTCAATGCTGCACCCGCGCTGGTCAGGCCAACTGCGGTAACGGAAACGGCCGCAACTGCGCCATTTGGCGTGGTGATTGGAAAATCACCATAAACCCAGATCGTACGATCCGAATCAGGAGCCAAATCGTTAACATCGACGTTTTCTTCACCTGGATCGCAGACGTTGTTGTCGTTGTTATCCACGCAATAGAAAATGTTGTCCGCATCGAAGTTGTCCACGCCGGCGTCACCATTGGTGGTGCTAAAGCCATTGGCGAGGTTCGCGATTACAATGTCGAAATCCAACGTGTCGTTCGATGTGTTTTCCAAGGTAAAGGTCAACACGTTTTCAGTCGTGTTGGGGTTTACCACCGTGGAAACCGTGTCCGTTGCATTAACGTCAAAGATGATTTTGCGGTCAACCACAAACTCATCAGATGCCACAGGGGGCGGGGTTTGCGTTTGGCCATTAACCTCAAAGGTAACGGAAACGCTGTTCTCGATGCTCGTACCGGCTTGGGTTCCTGCTGCCATGGCGGGGGCGCCACTCATCAACAGGGCCATTACCGAAGTCGAGGCCACGAGAGTTTTCAGCTTACTGGTCATTGCTGTACTCCATGCTTCAATGTGAACCGCCAATAAATGCCCGGGCGGTCCGATCGGGTTGGGGTCACTTCACGCGACCTCGGTAAACAAACTTTCCTGCTTTTCCGGCTGGAAGGTCAGACTCAACTTTCCAACGGATATGCGTCACATCATCCGCAGTAGCGGGGCGGTAACGTCCGTTGGACAGTGGAACTTGCAAATCGGTAAGCGCGCCAAAATTGCGGCCCCCGTCGATTGAAACTTGCGCTGCTTCCCCCGCATCATCGACAAAGGCGACGGCGGCAGGCATCGGGTTGGTCACAATAAAATTGCGCGCAACAACGCTTGAATCGTTTTGATAGCGAACAACAAAGATCAGCGTATCGCCCGGCACGACCTTTTTGGGTTCGGACAGGATAATGCGGCTTTTGCCATCCGCGCTGATTTCATTGTGTTCAACAAACACATCGCTGGACAAGGACACGGCGGTCTTCGCCTCCGCCGAAACCGGCGTCGCAATGATGGACAGCAAAAGAGCTACACGAAACAACATCATGTTATTCCCCAATTTTCACTTGGAAGGTGACGGTTTGGCTGGTCCCGCCGGTGACGGTGCCAAGGTCCACGGAGATACCGGTGCCGCTGAACGTGCCGGCATCATCGCCCGACGCATCGGTTAGCGCCGCGCCGGTCAGCGTCATGCTGGCTGGTTCGTAAACCGTACCTGCTGGAATGGCGTCGGTGATAACCACGCCGGAGACGCTGCCCGTGCCGGACGCATTGGCGGTCAGGGTGTAAGTGATGATGGAGCCGGGAACGGCCTCCGTGCCACCGAACGGATCGGCGATTGTCGCAGACTTCAAAAGCGCAATCGTTGCGCTAGTGACAACAAAGAACGCGTCATCTTCGTCCGTGCCGCCGCTGGAACCTAGGACAGCATTGCCGCCGCCTTCGCCTGCACCTGCAAAGCTGGTTCCGGGTGCACCGGTTCCGGTGGCCGAATCCGCGACTAAAGTAACCTGCCCACGGTCCCCGTCGGCAACTGCTGACGGGATGTCGGACAGGACGAAAACTACAACCGATTCATCGGGCGCAAGGACAGGATCGTTGGTGCCAGGCACGTAAACAGTATCAACGCCCTCGTCATAGACGCCATTGCCATTGCTATCGATGACAATGGAATTTGCTGTCGGGTCGAATTCGTCGCCACCATTTGTATGTACAGCGGTTAGGACGAATGCTTCCGATCCATTGCCATTGTTGGTCAGCGTGAAGCTTTGCACCGCGCCAGTCGAGCCGGGTAGGGCGACCACATCGCCGGGATCGTTACCTTCTACAACGGGATCGATTAACTCATCGACCAGAACGGTAACCTGATTCGAAGGCACCTCGACCGAACCGCCTGGGCCATCGAATGTCGCAACGGCGGTGTTTTCAATCGATGTTCCAGCCAGTGTTCCACGCGCAAAAGCGGGGCTTGCCGTAACGGCAATGGCTATACCGGCAAGCAAAAGTGCTTGCGACGAAACGCGACTGCCAAGGCGCCGCGAAGGAGAGATATTCGTTTTCATGACGCCGCTTATCGCCGCGAAAGGATGATAAACGGTTAATTTGCGCGTTTTTTTGTTGAGCAATCGGCCAAAACCGCTGGCTGAATTAGCCAACTATTGCCCTTTGCAAATTGGTTATCACAATCGTTATTCATGCAGCATTGAATTTACGGCATATTCTTGCCCGAGCGTGCAACTGATACTATCAAATGTAAAATATGCTGGCCTCATTACAGCGCCGAAAAAAATGCAAATGCGCAATGCAGCCCTGCACCTTTGCGTTGTTTGCGCCAAAATTTCTATTTTGCGTCAAAACGGGTGTTGACAGTCTAAGGTGCCTCGCCTAATCGGCCTCCATCGTACCAGCGGGTGTAGCTCAGTTGGTTAGAGTGCCGGCCTGTCACGCCGGAGGTCGCGGGTTCGAGCCCCGTCACTCGCGCCACTTTCCTGTCTCCATCCAGAGCAGAAGTGGTTTTAATGGTACGATCCAAATTAGCCCTAATATGCAATAGATAACGGCTTGGACCAGAATATGGGCCGCGCTGATTATCGCCCATTGTGACGCCACCAATAGCGACCAAAGCGTGATATACACAATCATGCCAAGGATGCCGATAGGCTTACGCCACGTTGGTTTCCATTCTGAATTCATGGCGTCATCCATTCCTTTTCTGTACAAATTGCATGCAATGGCTCATCCCACGGGTCGGCGGGTAGGGCGGTGATTTCTTGGCATGACCAGGCAAGGCCGATGCGGATGGCGTCGGGCATTATACTTAATGCGCGGTCATAATGGCCCGCCCCTTGGCCCAATCGATTGCCGTCGCGATCAAACCCGACCAGCGGGAGCAACACGACATCGGGCGTAATCGGCGGTGCGGCAGCATCGGGCTGCATCAGGCCAAAGGGTCCGGCGCGCAAAGGTGCACCCCAGTCATATCTTAGAAACTGCATCGGCTGGGCTTTAGATTGCACATAGGGCAGCGCTATCGAACATCCCGCCTCATACGCCGCTTGCAACAGCTTATGCGGGTCAACTTCGCTGCCCAAGGCAACATAGCCTGCCACGATAGGCCGCTGTTCAAATAAACGCGCCAATGGACTAGGCGGACAGGAAAAGCATAATGCACGATCGCGTTCGTTCAAACCGACCACGAAAGCATCGCGTTGAGCACGCAGCATTCGCCGCAATTCGGATTTCGTGGGGTCCATCATATCCTTCCCGCACACAGGCGCGACCATCAGATAGGGCCATCGCGCCGGTTTGGCCATACTTCGTAGGCCTGCATTTAGGGGAAGGGTGACGGAACCACCATGGGT
>JBGSSR010000172.1:0-1821 GCA_041736905.1 Sphingomonadaceae bacterium
GCGCCATCATATAAACTCATTCGTTTTGGAGCAGACTAGCCCAATCGCGCCACCAGATACTCGATCAATGCGGTCACCCTTGCAGGCCTGATCATCCCCGGCGGGGTGACAAGATGGAGCGCCACCGGCTGTGGTCGCCACCCTTCCAAAATAGGCACAACTGCACCGCTGGCCAAGTCCGCGTCGATGATGAAGTCGGGCACTACTGCGATGCCGTGCCCTGACCTTAAACTATACAGCATCACATCGCTGTTATTCGCACGCAAACGACCGTGGGGGCGAACGGCGGCTTCCTCGCCTTTGTCGTTGGTGAAGCGCCAGAGTTCAGGCGTCGTCAGCAAGGAGTAACGCAGGCATTCATGTTCCCCGAGTTCCGCTGGGTGGCGCGGGATGCCCATGCGCTCCAGATAGGATGGCGCTGCGACAATGCGGGTTGTGACATCGCGCAGCTTACGCGCACGCAAGGAACTGTCGGGGAGCGACGCGATCCTGAGGCCGATGTCGAACCCTTCGCCGATCAGGTCGACCTTGGCATCGCTGAGGTGCATGTCGATGCTGATCCCCCGATATTCGCAGAGAAATTCGGCAACCACCGGCCCGACATGACTGAGCCCGAAGCTCATCGGTACGGCGAGCCGGACCAGGCCGACGGGTTCGGATGCTTCGTCACGCGCCGCTTCCTCGGCAGCTTGGCCCTCGGCCAATATCGCACGGGCATTTTCAACGAGCTTTGCACCACTCTCGGTCAGCGACAGCCGGCGTGAGGTGCGGTGAAACAGCGGCGCGCCGACTTGCGTTTCCAGCCGGGTGACCGCTTTTGAAATTGTGGCTTTGGAAAGGCCCAACGCCTCCGCCGCGCCGGTGAAGCTCTTATGCTCGACCACGCAGGCAAAAATGCTCCAGGCTTCGAAATCGGGAAGTCTCATATTTGGAAACAATATGTTTCTAACGTTTCAATTTCAATCCTAATTCGGATGGTTATTTTGACACCATGCAATCCACCCCAAAGCAGGAGTGACCGACATGACTAACACCAAAACCAAAGTTGAAATCCGTCCCTTTGCATCGCTCGGCGCTGCCAATCATGGCTGGCTCGATGCGCACCATCATTTCTCCTTCGCCGATTATTACGACCCTGCCCGCATGAGTTGGGGCGCGATCCGGGTGTGGAATGATGACCTCATTGCGCCGCAATCGGGTTTCCCGCCGCATCCCCATGCCGATATGGAAATTGTTACTTATGTCCGCACCGGTGCGATTACGCATAAGGACAGCCTTGGCAATGAAGGCCGCACCGAAGCTGGTGATGTGCAGGTGATGAGCGCAGGCAGCGGCATCCGTCACGCCGAATATAATCTGGAAAGCGAACCAACGACGCTGTTTCAAATCTGGATCATCCCCAACCGCACCGGCGGATCGCCAAGTTGGGGCGCGAAGCCTTTTCCCAAGGGTGATCGCTCGGGCGCTTGGCAGGTTCTAGCCAGCGGCTTCGCCGATGACGCCGATGCGCTTCCGATCCGCACCGATGCCCGCGTGCTCGGCGCGACGATTAGGGCGGGTGAGAGCGTGACCTATGAAGTCGGTGCAACACGTCATGCCTATATGGTGCCCGCGACCGGTTCTGTAGAGATTGACGGCCAGCGTGCAAATGCCCGCGACGGTGTGGCGATAGGCGAAGGCCCGATTACGATCACCGCGCTTGAGGATGCCGAAATCGTCCTCGTCGACTCCGAATAACTCTCCCCCCGCCTCTTCTGCAACGCGGAAGGGGCACCCCCCCATCTCATAAAGGAAACTCCAATGACCAAAGTGCTAGTCCTC
>JBGSSR010000153.1:0-3906 GCA_041736905.1 Sphingomonadaceae bacterium
GCGTCACCATCTATTATGGCCGCGCAGTTGCCCACCCCGATGGCGTGCGCCTATCCGATGGCCGCATCTTGCCCGCCGACACCGTCATCGCCGCCACGGGCAGCCGCGCGCCCCAATGGTTGGCCACATCGGGCCTTGCCACCAATGCCAATGGTTTCGTTAGCGTCGGCGCGGATTTGCAAAGCCTATCCCACCCCCACATCTTTGCCGCTGGAGACATTGTGCAGCGTGCCGACCGCCCCCTGCCACGCTCTGGTGTCCACGCCGTAAAGGCGGGGCCAGTGCTGGCGAAGAACCTCATCGCGGCGGTGTCGGGCGGTGCATTAAGCAGCTACGACCCACCCGAAAAAACGCTCTATCTGCTGGCCAGCGGTGACGGGCGTGCTATGCTGTCTTACGGGCGAATGGCAGGTTTGGGCCGCGCCTATTGGTGGCTGAAGCGTTTCATCGACACGCGGTTTATTCGGCGCTACGCCAATCTGGCAGGGGGAGACGACAGATGAGCGACGGCATATGGGCAAAAACGGGTTTTCTGACGGCCCGCAATATGGCGTTGGCGACCCTTGTCATCGCCATAATCATTGCCCTCCCCACCATGTTCTGGCCCAGCGATGCTGCGCCAACCGCGATTGATGCGCGCATTGCCATGATGGATGCCTTGTTCGGCGCCCTGCCCGATTGGGTCTTAAAATGGATGTCGTTCCAACATTATATTTTCGCGGGCAGCCTGCTATTTGCATTATGGCACAAGGAAGCGCGGGTGTACTTGCTCGCCATCGTGCTCAGCCATGTAATCTCCTTTGCAGAGATTTTTCATGCACCCGCCGATCGGTTGGGTCTTGGCCTTGTTAGTTTGAACCATTGGGTTTGGGTGCCAGCACTGGCATTGCTCGTTCGCAATTTCGGGCAGATTGAAAAGAACACACCGTTTGGGTTATGGGCCATGTTGGCGATTTTTCAGCTAAGCTTTTCGCTGATTTTCGACATTCGCGATGGTCTCATTTATATCGCGGCGATGCTGTCATGACACTAAAATGTCAGGCGTCCGTGTAACCTTTTCGCGCGCGCAACCGAATATGACGCACAACCGTTTGCGTAAAGCAAACGCATAAAGGGCCGTTACGTTGAAAAAAATTGCTATAATCCTGCTGGCCCTTCTGGCGATTGCCGCCTTCATCCATTTTGATGTGGCGGAGCAATTGACGTTGGGCAATTTGAAGGCGCGGCAGGGGGAGTTTGCCGCCTTTTATGCCGATAATCCAGTGGCCGTTATCGCCGCGTTTTTCGCGCTCTATGTGGCGCTGACCGCAGTTTCCTTCCCCGGCGCGGCGTTGATGACATTGGCGGCGGGCGCGATTTTTGGCGTGGTGGCGGGCACAATCATCGTCTCCTTCGCCTCCACAATTGGCGCGACCTTGGCCTTTTGGGGCGCGCGGTTTTTGTTTCGCGATACGGTGCAGGCGCGCTTTGGAGCAAAGTTGAAACCGATTAATGATGGTATCGCAAAGGAAGGCGGGTTTTACCTCTTCTCGCTCCGCCTTGTGCCGATATTCCCGTTTTTCCTCGTCAACCTCGCCATGGGCCTTACCCAAATCCGCACATGGACCTATTTTTGGGTCAGCCAAGTCGGCATGTTTGTCGGCACACTTGTTTACGTGAACGCAGGGACGCAGTTGGCACAAATAAACAGCCTGTCCGATGTCGCTTCGCCTGGTTTGCTTGCGTCTTTCGCCGCGCTGGGCCTGCTGCCGTGGATTGGCAAGTGGATTATGGGCATGATTAAGGCGCGCAAGGTTTTCGCCCGCTGGACCAAGCCGCGCCGCTTTGACAGCAATATGGTCGTCATCGGCGGTGGCGCGGCGGGGCTGGTCTCCGCCTATATCGTCGCGACGGTGAAGGCGAAGGTGACGTTGGTAGAGGCCAACAAAATGGGCGGCGATTGCCTGAATTACGGCTGCGTGCCCTCCAAAGCGATCATCAAAAGCGCGAAGGTCGCGGACCAAATGCGCCATGCGGGCACCTATGGCCTGACACCGGCCGAGCCGCAATTTGATTTCAAGGCGGTGATGGCCCGCGTGCACGATGTCATCGCCGCGATTGAGCCGCATGACAGCGTGGAGCGCTACACCGGCCTGGGCGTCGATGTGGAGCAGGGCTACGCGCGCATTATCGACCCGTGGACGGTCGAAATTGCCCGCAATGATGGCGGGGTGCAGCGGCTTACCACACGCTCCATCGTCATCGCGGCGGGCGCTGCGCCTTTGGTCCCGCCCCTGCTGGGGATAGAAGACAGCGGCTATTTGACCAGCGATACGTTGTGGGAGGAGTTTGCCAAACTGGACACTATTCCGCGCCGCATTGCCGTGCTCGGCGGCGGGCCGATTGGGTGCGAGTTAAGCCAAGCCTTTGCCCGTTTGGGCGCGGAGGTGTCGCAAATCGAAATGGGCCCGCGCTTGCTTCCCCGCGAAGATATCGACGTCGCTGATATCGCCTTGGCCGCGCAACGGGCCGCTGGCCTGCGCGTGCTAACGGGTCATAAGGCCTTGCGCTTCGAAACGGCTGCAGGCGAACGCACCCTCATTATGGAGCATGACGGCGCGGAAATCACTTTGCCCTATGACGCGGTTATCATCGCCGTGGGGCGGAAGGCACGGCTCTCCGGCTATGGCCTTGAGGATTTGGGCATCGACACCGACCGCACGGTGGTGACCGACGATTATCTCGCCACCGTCTATCCCAATATCTTCGCCGCCGGAGACGTCGCCGGACCCTATCAATTCACGCACGTGGCCGCGCATCAGGCATGGTATGCCGCGGTCAACGCGCTATTCGGTCAATTCCGGAAGTTTAAGGCGGATTACCGCGTCATCCCGTGGACGACCTTCATCGACCCCGAAATCGCGCGCGTCGGCCTAAACGAGCAAGAGGCAAAGGAGCAGGGCGTGGCGTATGAAGTCGTCACCTATCCGATGCACGAACTCGACCGCGCGATTGCCGAAAGCGCGACCGCGGGCTTTGTGAAAGTGCTCACGCAACCGGGCAAGGACCGGATTTTGGGCGTCACCATCGTCGGCCATAATGCGGGCGAATTGCTGGCCGAATATGTGCTGGCCATGAAACACGGATTGGGGCTTAACAAAATTCTTGGCACCATCCACACCTATCCGACAATGGCGGAGGCGAACAAATATGCCGCCGGTGAATGGAAACGCGCGCATAAGCCCGACGGGTTGCTAAAATGGGTGGAACGCTATCACACATGGCGTCGCGGGTAATTTTTTGAGTTTTGGAGTTTGATTTTGTCATATTTTTTTAGGTTCGCGCCAATTCCCGCCATCGCGTTGATGGCGGTTTCTTCCCCCGCGATAGCGCAACAGGCTGGCTTGCAAGTCGCCGTGGTGGAGGAGGAAACCGGCGCGCCGGTGGCCGATGTTGAGGTTGTGGTGGACAACGCCGCTATCGGCTTCACGCGCACCTTGCGCACAGACCCGCAGGGGATGGCGCGATTGGACGGGCTCAGCACGGCGGGCACCTATCGCGTGACGGTGCAGCCATCGGGCGCTTTTCAGGCGATAACCGCCCCGCCGGTGACCCTGCGCGCCAACTTTTCGAGCAGTGTAACGGTGCGGGTTTCGCAGGCCTCAGATATCGTCGTGACCGGCGCGCGCGCCGTAACTGGCATAAACACCCAAAATGCCGAGGTCTCCGCCTCGCTTAGCGCCGCCGAACTCACAGCGCTGCCCATCGAGGGCCGCGATGTCATCGGCTCGCTCATCCGCCTGCCCAATGTCGTGCCCTCAACGGGGTTTTTCCCCGAAGCACCCAGCATTTCAATCAATGGCTCCAACGGGTTGGACAGCCAGTATTTGATCGATGGCCTCGACAATAATGAGAATTTTTTGGGCG
>JBGSSR010000178.1:0-3599 GCA_041736905.1 Sphingomonadaceae bacterium
ATGCGCGCCATTGGCCAAGGCGATGGTCCCGCCCTTTTGCCGGCGCTCCGCCATCGCAATGCGGATTTTCTGCGTCACGCCTGCCATTTGCCCCGCACGGGCGAGCGCGGGAGCAAGGCTGTCCATCAACGTATCGATGCGCGGATGGCCCGCCAGCACCGCCTCCTCCACCGCCCACACATCGGCAAAGCGGCGGTTCCAAATATTGAGCCGCCCGTCCTGGGCAAACACCGCGACGGCTTCGTATAGGTTATCGAACGTCGCCGTCCGGACGCGCAGCAACGTGTCGCGCGCGCTGGCCAATTGCACTTGCTCGGTCCGGTCCTCGAACAGCATGAGGAGGCCACCATCGGGCACCGGCGATCCCAAGACGCGGATGTGCGTGCCGTCGGGTAGCAGCCAGCTTTCCTCGCGCGGCTCGGGTGAGCGGAACCATGCGTCGAGCGCCGCGCGCCACTCGGCGGGATCGCGCACCTCCGGCACTCGGCCCGCCTCCCGCATCCGGTCGAGCAGGCGCGCAAAATCGGGCCGTTCGGCCAGCCATTCGTCGCGCATCGCAAACAACCGGCGGAACGGCAGGTTGGTGAAGGTGAGGTTCTTGTCCGCATCAAATTGCGCCACGGCGGCGGACATATTGTCCAGCATGGTGCGCTGTGCATTCGCAAATTGTTTATACTCGCGCGACAGTTCGGCGGCGTCCTGCGTATCAATCGCGTATCCCGCAACGCCTGCCTCACCCAAAGGCACATCAACGGCGCGCACTTGGCGGCGTTGCCCGAACATGGTGGTGGTGAGATCGCGCATTTGCACCGTGCCCTCATCCACCGCAATCGCGGCGGCACCGATGGGGGACAAGTCGCCGACGGGTTCGATAAGTTCGATACCGCCCGCAATCACGGCGGTGGCGCTTTCCGCGCCGACGGCATCGACATAGGCGCGGTTGACGAGGCTCAAACGCAAGTCCGGCGCACGGTGCCACATGGGGAACGGCGCGGCCTCAATCAAGCCGGAGAGTGCAGCAAACGCGGCCTCGGCCTCTTTTTGCGCGGCCTCGGCGGCGTGGATACGCGCCTCGCTATCACTGGCATCGAAGAACCAGACCAATGCCGCGCCATTGGGATAAAGTTCGCCATCGGCCAGCCCGCCAATGGCCATGAGTTGCTTGGCGGACCCTTGAACCGTCAGCGCGCGGCGGAACGTCCCGCCGCCCTTTTGCGCATGGCGGACATCAGCGATGAGCGATTTCAGCGCCTCCTCTGACAGGCCCAACCCCGGCCCGCCATACAGGTCTGCGAGTGCGCGCGGCGCCTCATTCAGGCCCAACCAACGGGCAAACCGCTCCGCCGCGTCCAGCCGTCCATCGGCGCGGATGATGACCGGAATGGCTGGCGCACCATCAATCAACCGTGTCAGCCGACTGGTCGCCTTCAGGCTTTTCTTCGCCCGCGTTTGCATGTCCAGCCCGCGCCACATCGCCCACGCCGCCGCCGCCATCCAAAGCGCGGCAATCAGGCCGATGAGGGGCATGGTCAGGGCGGATTCAGGTGCCATGGGACGCGGGCGGTTTCCAAATGTTACAACAGCAGGTGAAAAGCCCTAACCCCATAGCGCGGGCGGGCGCAATGAAAAAGCCCCACGCGCCGGAGGATGGCGGTGGGGCTTTAATCCTTTAGCCCCTCCTCTTTAGAGGAGGGATTGGGGTGGTGAGCAAGGGCGCGTTGTGGTGCAAGGCTGCTAACACCACCCCGCTGCGACTAAGCCGTAAACGGCTAAGTCTCGCTGCCCCTCCTCTGAAGAGGAGGGGCTAATTGCAATTAATACCGATAGTGATCAGGCTTGAACGGGCCTTCTTGCGGCACACCGATGTAGCTCGATTGCTTATCCGACAATTTCGACAATTGCACGCCCAGCTTTTCCAAATGCAACGCCGCGACTTTCTCATCCAAATGCTTGGGCAAGACATACACGTCGTTTTTATATTGGTCATTGCGCAGCCAAAGCTCGATTTGGGCAAGCGTTTGGTTGGTGAAGCTTGCGCTCATCACGAACGATGGGTGACCCGTGGCGCAACCCAAGTTGACCAAGCGGCCCTTTGCCAGCACGATGATTTGCTTGCCATCGGGGAATTCACCCAAATCGGTGCCGGGTTTCACCTCAGTCCAGTTATAGTTGTCCAAGGCGGCGATTTGAATTTCGCTGTCAAAGTGGCCGATGTTGCACACGATGCTCATCGGCTTCATGTTCATCATATGCTCGGCGGTGATGACGTCTTCGTTGCCGGTCGCGGTGACGAAGATGTCGCAACGCTTCACGGCCTCTTCCATGGTGACGACTTCATAGCCCTCCATCGCGGCTTGCAGCGCGCAAATGGGGTCCACTTCGGTCACCATAACGCGTGCGCCGCCTTGACGGAGCGAAGCGGCGGAGCCTTTGCCGACGTCACCGAAACCAGCGACCACGGCAACCTTACCGGCGAGCATCACGTCGGTGGCGCGGCGGATGGCATCGACCAGCGATTCTTTGCAACCATAGAGGTTGTCGAATTTCGATTTGGTCACGCTGTCATTCACGTTGATCGCTGGGAAGGGCAATTTGCCTTCTTTTGCAATCTGATACAGGCGGTGGACGCCGGTGGTGGTTTCTTCCGATACGCCCTTGATGTTCTTGACGGTTTCGGTGAGGTAGCCGGGTTTCTTCGCCAAGAAATCTTTCAACGCGCGGACGAATTCGATTTCCTCGGCATTGCTGGGTTCGAACAGGTCTTCGCCCGCCTCAACCCGTGCGCCCCAAAGCGCGAACATCGTGGCGTCGCCGCCATCGTCGAGGATCAGGTTGGTGGTTTCACCATTGCCTTGATCCCAATCGAAAATGCGGCCGACATAGTCCCAATATTCGGCCAAGGTTTCGCCCTTAATCGCGAACACGGGGACACCAGCGGCGGCAATCGCGGCGGCGGCGTGGTCTTGCGTCGAGTAGATGTTGCACGTCGCCCAACGCACGTCCGCGCCAAGGGCGGTCAACGTTTCGATCAGCACGGCGGTCTGAATGGTCATGTGCAAGCTGCCGGTGATTTTCGCACCTTTCAGCGGTTGCGACGCACCATATTCGGCGCGCAAAGCCATCAGGCCGGGCATTTCGGTTTCGGCAATCTTGATTTCGGCACGGCCAAAATCGGCGAGGCCGATGTCGGCAATTACATAATCGTTTTTCGTGTCAATGGCGGTGGCCATGGCAGAGTCCTTTAACTTTGGGAGGATGATGGCGCACGCTTTACCGCGCCAAACGCGCTTTGGCAAGGGGGAATATAAAGATAGCTTTATATCATGCTGAGCAATGCCCCTTGCGATAGGTCAATGTTCGTTGCATTGCACGATGGCATAGCAACCATCGACCTGTTGCGTGAAAGTGAGATTATGTCCCTAAGTCCCAAGGATATTGGTGTTACCGACCGCCCGATGACGCCCTTTGACCGGATCGGCGGGCGTCCCGTCATTGCGGTGATGGTGGGCCATTTCTATGACGTGATGGACAGCAATCCCGATTATAAGGCCCTGCGCGCCATGCACGCACCGGACCTGTCCCCGATGCGCGAATCGCTC
>JBGSSR010000210.1:0-4274 GCA_041736905.1 Sphingomonadaceae bacterium
GTTGGCATGGATTGGCCTCACCGAACGCGCCAATGCGCGGCCCGCGACGCTGTCCGGTGGGGAGCAGCAGCGGGTGGCGATTGCGCGCGCGGTGATTGGCCGGCCCGATATTCTCGTCGCGGATGAACCCACCGGCAACGTTGATCCCGATATGGCGTTGCGTTTGCTTAAGCTGTTTTCCGCTCTCAACAAACTGGGCACCACCGTTTTGGTCGCCACCCACGATGTGCATTTATTGAGCCAGATTGAGGGCGCGCAATTGATGCGGCTGGACCGTGGGCGATTAAGCGACCCGACCGGCGAATTCAAAAATCCGCCGCGCCCGCTCATCCTCGACGATAGCAACCGCGTGGGGGGGCAGTCATGAGGGGCACCAGATGGCTCCACCGGCTGGCCTTGCCGGACCATGACCGCAAATTGCTGCCCGAAGGGCGGGTCAATGGCCCGATGCCGTGGGTGATTGCGATCATGATGTTCCTGACCGTGCTCGCCGCCGCCGCCGGTATCGTGATTACGGTCATGGCGTTGCAGGTGGAGGACGAACTCGCCGGACGCCTGACGGTGCAGATTACCGCCGCCAACGCCGACACCCGCGCTGCCGAAGCGGACGCCGCCGAAGCCGTGATGCGCCGCGCCGCCAATTTGACCGACATCAAGCGGATAAGCGAGGCGGAGGCGGCGGCCCTCGTCGAACCTTGGCTAGGCGCGGATTTGGCGAAGGCGGATTTTCCTATCCCCGTGCTGATTGATGCGCGATTAGAGGGTGGTCAGCAGGGCAGCGTTTCGGCGCTCCGCTCCGCCATATTGCGCGTCGCCCCATCGGCGCGGATGGAGAGTCAGAAGAACTTGGCCGCGCCCATATCGCGGTTGATGCGAACGCTGGCGGTGCTGGCGCTATCGCTCGTTGCCTTGCTGGCGGCGGCGACGGGCGCAGTCGTCATGCTGACCGCGAAGGGCGCGCTTGGCAATCACCGCAATGTCATTGAAATAATGCACTTGCTGGGCGGAACGGATCGCCAAATCAGCCGTTTGTTCCAAAGGCGTATCGTTTTGGATGCGCTGTTTGGCGGTATCATCGGGCTGCTGATTGCGTTCATCACCATCGTGATTTTGCAAGTGCAGATTGACCAAAGTGGCCTTGGTCTGGTTTCCGGCGCGGGTTTGCCGTGGTATGGGTGGATTATTCTTGCCATCCTACCCTTGGCGGGGGCAGGACTGGCCAATCTGGTGGCGCGTATGGCGGTGGGCCGTGCGCTGCGCCGAATGCATTGAAGTGAAAGAATAAAGGAACCCTTCTCCCATGATTACGCGGTTTGTCGCGCTGCTGCTAATGGCATGGATTTTGGGGTTCGCGTGGTTCGGCCTATGGTTGCCCGTTCCAGCAGACGGGGGCGCCGCCGAAGCCAAAGCGCGCACCGATGGCGTCGTCGTGCTGACCGGTGGGGAAGGGCGGATTGAGCAAGGGCTTGCCGTCCTGTCCGCCCACCATGCCGACCGCATGTTGATCAGCGGCGTTGATCGTGATGTGAAGCGTGCGGAGTTGGAGGCACTCTACCCCCGTCAATCCGACCAATTCGCCTGCTGCGTCGACCTCGGCTTTAAGGCGGTGGATACGCGGTCGAATGCATTGGAAACCGCGCGATGGGTGGCGCGCAACAACGCCAAATCCATCCGCCTCGTGACCAGCGATTGGCACATGCGCCGCGCGCGGCTGGAGCTCGACATGCTGATTGATCCGAACGTAAAGGTCGTGGAGGATGCGGTGCCGACCAACCCGTCGATGACCATGCTCGTCACCGAATATCACAAATATATGCTGCGGCTGTTGGCTGCCAGCGCGGGGATTTAAGCGGTGCAGCGCGGGCAATCGCCATCTGCCCTGTTATGGGCGATATCGTTCGTGCGTTCGGCGGTGTTTCATGCGTTGTTTGTGACTTTGTCTATCCCGTTCGTTATCGCCGCATTGGCGGTTTCGCGCCTGTCGCGGCAATCCTTATTCAAGGTCGTGCGCGCGTGGAGCATCATGCACCGCATCCTCGCGCGCGCAGTGCTCGGCATCCGCGTGGTGGTCGAGGGGATGCTCCCCGACACGCCGGTGTTGGTCGCGCTCAAACACGAATCCATGTTTGAGGCGGTCGACATCACCTGCCTGCTCGGCAATCCGGCCATTATCGTGAAGGCGGAGCTGATTGCGATACCCTTATGGGGCAAAGCGGGGCTAATCTATGGCTTTATCGCCGTGGACCGCGACGGCGGCGCGAAATCGCTGCGCACGATGATGGGGCAAGCGAAATCGGCGGTGGCGGAGAACCGCAAACTGGCGATTTTCCCCGAAGGCACACGCGTCGCGGTGGGCGAAACGCCGGAGTTGAAATCGGGCTTTGCGGGGCTTTATAAGCTGCTGAACCTTCCCGTCGTGCCGGTGGCGGTGCAGGCGGGGCATGTGTTTCCGCCGCGTGCCTTTGTGAAGTTTCCAGGCACTGTGCGGTATAAGGTCATGCCCACGATCCCCCCCAAATTGCCGCGCGAAGAGATTGAGGCGCGGGTGCAGGAGTCCATCAATGCGTTGAACCGTTTGGCGGATGGGGCAAACGGTTAACGCCCGCCGCTTGCGCCCTTGCTTTGTCAGGCTTTGGTAAGCATTTGGGCGGCATATGAGTGTGACAGCACACCGAACCCTCTCCTAAAGGCCCTTCGCCATGACCATCGACCGTATCATCACGTTCCTAACCTCTGACCTGTTCGCGGCCTTGGGCGGCGGATTTGTGTTAGGCACGGTGTTGATGTTAACCGGCGTAGTCTCGGGCGAACCGCAAGCAGCCACGCCCGTGGCAGCGGTGTTGAGCGTGGCGGGTTAGGCTAAATTCTATTGAGCTTTTTGACTTAGCGTTTGCGGGTTTGCCGAAAAGAATAAAGAAATTCCCCCCGCCGTCTCTGCGATCATAGGGTCACGGAACTGCTCTTCCTTTTCTTCAAGTAATTGTTCCCAGCGAGCTTTTATATCACGCCAAGGTGATTTGTTGATTCGTTGAACTTGATACCAATGATACAATTCACCCCATGAAATTGAGGTTGTGCCATTGGCGTACAACTCATCCAAGCGAGCCATCAGTTGGTCTGCGTGCCGTTTATTCATTTAGCGCCTCCTTTTCGATATTGGAGTCGTTTATTTCATTAACGCGGTGCTATGTCAAATAAAAAATCTTAAATATATAAAAATGTTATTTTTCGGCACCTCACCCCTGCGGATGCAGCAGATACCTACGGCTGAGCATCTCCGGAATCATCGCGCCGACATCGCCCTGACCCACTGTGCCTGCGGCCATCGACAGCATCCGGTCAAGGCTGCGTTTCGCCGCCACCCGTACGTCCTCATCCAAATGAATCTGCGGCGTCAAATCGCGCAAGGACAGATAGAGCTTCTCCATCGTGTTCAGCGCCATATAGGGGCAAATGTTGCACGCGCAGTTCCCGTCCGCGCCCGGCGCGCCGATGAAGGTTTTTTCTGGCACCGCCTTTTCCATCTGGTGGATGATATGGGGTTCGGTGGCGATAATCACCGTATCGCTGGGCGATTCTTTGGCGAATTTCAGGATCGCGCTGGTGCTGCCGACCATATCGGCGTGGTCGATAATGTGCGGCGGGCATTCGGGGTGTGCGGCAACGGGCGCGCCGGGGTTGGCGGCGATGAGTTTGAGCAGCTCCGTCTCGCTAAACGCCTCATGCACGATGCACACACCGGGCCATAGCAGCATCTCACGATCAAATTTGCGTGACAACCACCCGCCCAAATGCCGGTCGGGGCCGAAGATAATCGGTTGGTCCTTGGGGATCTGCGCAAGGATGGTTTCCGCGCTGGATGACGTGACGATGATGTCGCTAAGCGCCTTCACTTCGGCCGAACAATTGATATAGGTCAGCGCAATGTGATCGGGATGCGCCGCACGAAACGCCGCGAATTTCTTCGGCGGGCAGGCATCCTCAAGCGAGCAACCGGCGTTCATATCGGGCAGGACGACAATCTTATCCGGCGACAGGATTTTCGCCGTTTCCGCCATGAATTTCACCCCGCAAAAGGCGATGACATCGGCATCGGTTTCCGCCGCCTTGCGCGAGAGTTCCAGCGAGTCGCCAACGAAATCGGACATGTCCTGAATCTCCGGCCGCTGGTAATAATGGCCGAGGATGATTGCATTGCGCTCTTTCTTCAGCCGCTTGATTTCGGCCAGAAGGTCCAAACCGGCGAGCGATTGGGTGGGGGCATTCATGGCTTA
>JBGSSR010000232.1:0-10801 GCA_041736905.1 Sphingomonadaceae bacterium
GTTGATTTTCACGCGATACGCTTCTTCTGCGTAATCTGCGGCAGCATTTGCGGCGCGGGCGGTTTCCAGATCATCGCTGATCTTTTTATCGCGCGCGTCGGCTGTGCCCTGAATCTTTGGATACATGCCATATCCGACCACCACAAACGTGATGCCGAAGGTTAGCAGCAACCAAAAAATCTGTGACGCATAGGTCGTGAGAACTTGATCAAATTGAGGCATTTCGCAATCCGCTTATCAATTGCAGGCGGCCCGAATAGGCCGCCCGCGAATTATAGGCCCCCGCAAAAAGGCAGGGACGCCAACGCTTAACCCTTCAGGTAAAGCAAGATGGCGATAAGGAACGAAAGCAAGCCCAAAAGTTCAGCAGCAGCAAAGCCAATGAACAAACGGCCTTGTTGGCCATCGGCAGCAGCAGGATTGCGCAGTGCGCTTTCCAAGAACGAGCCGAAAACATTACCAACGCCAAGCGCAGCCATACCGGCTCCGATAGCAGCCAAGCCAGCACCGATCATTGCAGCAGAAGTGGGTTCCATGATAAACTCCTTTGATAAAAACAATATGTTACAGTAATTTAGTGAAGATGCTCCGCATCGTTGATGTACAACGAGGTGAGAAGCGCGAAAACATAGGCCTGAATACCAGCGACCAGCAGCTCAAGGGCGCTGATCCCGACCATCAGGAGGAAACTGGGGATGGCGACCAATGGCGCAACCCAAAGCGCGTCGGCATTGACGCCCTGAATAATGAAACCCGACAGAACTTTCATCAGCACATGACCGGCGGTCATGGCGACGAACAACCGCAAAGCCAGGCTGAATGGGCGGACGAGGAAGCTGACGATTTCAATCGGGAACAGCAAGGGGATCATCCACCATGGTGCGCCGTGCGGGATAAACAGGCCGAAGAATTTGAAACCGTGCTTAAAGAAGCCAACGATGAGCACGATCGAGAAGCTCAAAATCGCTAGTACGCCGGTCACCGTAAAGTGGCTGGTCACTGTGAATGGGTGAACGCCGACAACACCAAGTGGCAACATACCCAGCATGTTAGCCATCAGGATGAACATAAATAGGCTGAACAAGTAAGGCGCGTATTTCTTGCCCTCAGGCCCGATATTCGCATCGATCAGATTATCGATAAAGCCGGTGGCACCCTCAACAACCAACTGCCAACGGCCCGGTACGATTTGCCGCGCCATGCCGCCCCACATGAAAAGGATGATGGCGCCAACGGTCAATACCATCCAAAGCGCGCTGTTGGTGAAGGCAATTTGTTGCCCACCAATGGCGAAACCATCAAAAATGGTTTGCACCTCAAATTGGTGCATTGGATCGATTTTGCCGGTTTCGCCTGCCACTGTGGTTCGCCCCTGAAGCAATGTGTTCGGTTCGCGGTTAGGGTTCCTTTGTGCCGGACCCGCCGCTTGCAATTTTGAATACGTTCCTGAAGGCGACCACTATTCCAAGGAATAGGAACACCAACAGCGCCCATGGTTCGGTGCCCGCCAGACGGTCAATGACCCATCCAATCAACGCACCGCCGCCGATACCCCCGATTAGATCCGCTAGTACGCGATTGCCGAGCTTATAATTACCATCCGCTTCGGTTGCGCGCACCTTTGTCCGTTCGGTCTCTTTGTGGCTTGCTTTATCAATCCGCTGTTGCAGCGTATCAATGCGCTTGTCCTCATCGAGCAGGTTCCGGTCGGGCTTCTCATCAGTCATCTTGGCACCCCATTATTTTGGCGTCATCGGCAAAAAACCGACGGTAGCGCCCCAATTCGCGGTGGCAAGGCGACCCAATCAGCCCGCCAAGGCGCGCTCCCTTTAGGAAAGCCGCCCCCCCAAGTCAACCGCTATGCTGCACCACAGCAAAAGCGGATGGACTGGAGCGGTTTAGTGCGACTTTTGTGCATCGAATGGCGATAGGAGCGCAGTGCAGCAAACCGCCAAAATTCGACACAAACCTGCGGCGATTCGGGCATTGTAATTCATGGCGCGCAATCCATTGACAAGCTGGCCATTCATCGGCAGCTTGACCACTCTTCGACCAAAGTTTGAGGGACCATCGGCCTAGCGGTATGAAAGAATCTCTTTTCTCTGCCGATTTCGGCAAAGCCGAAGACGCAAAACCGCACCACGGTGTCGGCCACCGCGAACGATTGCGGCAACGGTTGCTTGGTGGGCGTGATGAAGCGTTGTTGGATTACGAGCTCATTGAATATCTCCTCGCTCTTGCCATTCCCCGTCGCGATATGAAGCCATTGGCCAAGCAATTAATCGAAACCTATGGTAGCCTTGCGGGTGTTCTAACCGCCGAGGCCGAAAGTTTGGTGAAACAACCCGGCATGGGCGAAACTAGTGCGGCGGCGCTTAAGATCGTGCAAGTCGCCGCCAAACGCCTACTCAGCGAACCGGTACGCGAACAACCCATATTGTCCAGTTGGCAATCCTTGCTCGATTATCTGCGTGCCGACATGGCACATATGACCCGCGAGCGGGTGCGCGTGTTGCATTTGAATAGCAAGAATCGCCTCATCCGCGATGATTTGGTGAGCGAAGGCTCGGTTGACCAGGCGGCTATATATACGCGCGAGGTCATCCGCCGCGCCATCGATCTTGGCACCGCGGCGGTTATATTGGTCCACAACCACCCCAGCGGCGATTGCGCACCCTCGCGGCAAGACATCGCCCTCACCCGCGATATTATAGAGGCGGGCAAACGGCTTGGCATTGCTGTCCATGACCATATCATCATCGGCATGAATGGCCATTATTCGATGCGGGGTTCCGGCGTCATCTGATTCGCGCCAGTTTCGCTTGCCTTTTTCAACCATCCCCGCTAACCGGCCCGCTTCCATTGGGGATTCGCCCTTCTGGGAAAGCAGAAAGCCGGAGGGGCGTTTCGCAATGCGCGGCGTCAACGATCGGTGGGAACAAAGGAAGTGACTATGGCTCAATACGAGCACGTGTTTCTTGCGCGCCAAGATTTGAGCCAAGCTCAAGTGGACAGCCTCGCAGAAGCGGCCACCAAAATTGTCGAAGAAAATGACGGCAAGGTGACCAAAACCGAAACCTGGGGTCTGCGCACCCTGGCTTACAAAATTCAAAAGAATCGCAAAGCTCACTATGTGATGCTGAACATTGAAGCCCCCGGCAGCACGATTGCCGAGTTGGAGCGTCAAACCCGCATCAACGAAGATGTGTTGCGTTTCCTCACCATCCGCGTTGACACGCACGAAGAAGGCCCATCGGTCATGATGCGCAAGACGGAACGCCGCGGCGACCGTCCTGAGCGTGGTGATCGCCCTGATCGTGGCGACCGCCCCGACCGTGGTGACCGTCCCGAGCGCGCACCGCGCCGCGATTTCGACTAACTTTCAGAAAGGGAGCATAAACTATGGCACGTCCATTTTTCCGTCGCCGCAAAACTTGCCCATTTTCTGGCAAGAACGCACCGGTCATTGACTACAAAGACGTACGTCTGCTTCAGGGTTATATCTCTGAGCGTGGCAAAATCGTCCCAAGCCGCATCACCGCGGTGTCCGCAAAAAAGCAGCGTGAGCTTAGCCAGGCGATTAAACGCGCCCGGCACCTCGGCCTCCTGCCCTACCTCGTGAAGTAAGGAGCAGACCATGGAAATCATCCTGCTAGAACGCGTCGAAAAGCTCGGCAATATTGGCGATGTCGTCACCGTGAAAGACGGTTACGCGCGCAATTTCTTGTTGCCGAACAAAAAGGCCCTGCGTTCGAACGAATCGAACCGTAAGGTTTTCGAAGCGAACAAAGAACGCCTCGTCGCCGAAAACGCCATGAAGCGTGCGGAAGCCGAAGGTGCATCGGCCAATGTCGACGGCAAAGAAGTGGTCATCATTCGCGCCGCTTCGAACGCCGGCCAATTGTACGGTTCCGTCTCGGTCCGCGACATCACCGAAGCCTTGCACGCCATTGACGTTAAAGAAGTCGAGAAAGCGATGGTCGTTCTGGAACGTCCCATCAAAACGCTTGGCATTTTCGACGTCAAAGTGCGTTTGCACCCTGAGGTTGTCGTGACCGTGAAAGCAAACGTTGCGCGTTCGCCCGAAGAAGCCGAATTGCAAACGCAAGGCGTGGACGTTCTCAAGCAAATGTTTGACGACGAAGCCGCCGAGGATGCAGAAGCCGCTGCTGAACTCGAAGAAGAATTCTTCGAAGCGCAAGCCGAAGCTGCTGCTGCCGATGAGGCCAGCGAAGCTTAATCGCTCCGCCAAACCATACACAAGCCGCCGGGGAGCCTATGCTTTCCGGCGGTTTTTTGTTGCCTGCACCCCTGCCTTCGCCGCTCTTGCCTCGCCCTGCCCGATTGGGTTAGCATGACCTTGGAGAATAAGGGGAGGACATCATGGCCACACAAAGCCCATTGGCGCCCGTCACCGTCACGCGCGGCTTGACGGTACTGGATTTGCGCAGTGCGCTCGCCGCCGGATGGCGCGATTTTATGGCGCAACCGCAATATGGCCTATTCTTCGCCGCATTTTATGCCGTCGGCGGAATAATACTCTATTTCGGGCTGGCCAGCATCGGCCGCGCATGGTGGTTGATCCCCGTGCTGGGCGGCTTCCCCCTGCTCGCCCCGTTCGCAGCGGCGGGACTGTACGAGGTCAGCCGCCGGCGCGAATTGGGCCTACCGATGACGTGGGGCGACATATTGACCGCATTGAAAGGACGGGGGGATGAGCAGCTCATCCTGATGGGCATCATCGGCTTTGTCGCGTTCAGTTTCTGGATGATCATCGCGCACGGCATCTTTGCGATTTTCATGGGGGTCAGCGGATTTTCGCAGCATTCGATAGAAATGCTGTTCACCCCGCAGGCACTCATGATGCTGGCCGTGGGCAGCGCCGTCGGCGCGGTCTTCGCCGCCGTAATGTTTGCGGTCACGTTGACCAGCCTGCCGATGCTGGTCGATAAAGAGGTCGATTTCATCACCGCCATCATCGTCAGCCTGGGCGTGGTGCGATGCAACAAGGGGGTGTTGTTCCTATGGGCCGCGATGATCGCGGTGATCTTGGTCGCGGCGATGGTGCCGATGTTCGTGGGGTTGTTCGTGGCGCTACCCGTGTTGGGGCACGCGACTTGGCATTTGTATCGACGGGCGGTGGGGGGTTAGTGTGCTAAAAGGACGCTCAAAGCACCGTGCCACTTGATTTTAATATTATTGGCACAAATCGACTACTTGACTTGGCATTAACTTTAGTCAATTCTTCAATTTCAGGAGGCGACTATGAACTATCCTTACGTACCAAGTGGCGGAATAATACTTCAGGCTATTGAGCAATTCAAGAAGGCACTTCCGGCAAAGATTGACGCCCCTACGTTAAAGAAGCTTGGAATAGCCCCTAGCAACGAAGGCTATGTAATTAACACGTTGAAATTCCTTGGGATTGCAGATGACAAAAACAATCGAACAGAGGAAGGTGTCCAACTTTTTTCCACCCATGGAGATGAGGCATTTTCTAAATCTTTTGAAGCGGTTGTCAGACAAAAATACGATGCACTATTTTAGCTTCGAGGCGACGAAACTTGGACTTTAGATCGTGATGCCTTAATTTCCTTTTTTAGAGGATCTGATAAATCAACTGCCATAGTTGGCGCACGTCAGGCACTTACTTTTGTCGCACTCGCCGCAATGGCAGGTAAGCGTGATGCGCCGAAAAGGACCCAAGCAGTCTCTTCTCCAAAAGCCAAAACTTCACAACCGAAGCAGGCAACTACGCAAAGCAAGCCGAAGGCTGAAAAATCGGTCAATTTGGGTACTGGCGAAAATACAATTATAACGCCCTCAGGCGGCGGCAATGTTGGCTTAACTGTTCGCATAGAAATAAATCTTCCGGCTAATGGAACACAAGAAACCTATGATAACATTTTCCAAAGTATTAGAAAAAATCTACTGAACGGCAATGTTTGAGGCTTTTGAAGACATCGTAAGGCGCGCCTCACAGTTCACAGAGGAAACTTTAGAACACGCAGGCTCGGCCCATCCTTTTGACCGGCGCGCTGTCCATGAGAAACTGCCCTTAAAGGTCAAAAAACTTTTTGATGATGCTCATTATGCCGAAGCGACATTTGAGACTTATAAATTCCTTGATCGAAAAATAGCAAAATTATCGGGCCTAAACGAAACTGGATACAAGCTCATGATGGCAGCTCTGGGAGAATCTGGTCCTTTAGCAATAAATGCTCGTCAATCAGACAGCGAAAAAGATGAACAGCGTGGCTATCAATTTATTCTTGCCGGCGCAATGAGCGCTGTTAGGAATCCCAGGGGTCACGAATTTGACTATTATGAAAAAATCGAAACTTGCTTGGATCATTTATCATTAGCATCAATGATAATTAGGAAATTAGAAGAGGCGGGACACCAAATCTGAAGCCCCGCCTTAATTATTCTTCCACCCCTCAATCCCGCTCCCGATCCCCTGCCCCCAAATACAACTCCCGCCCGGTCTCATCATAGACGCGGCTCATTTCCGCCATGCCCGCTTCGGCTTCTTCGGCCGCCACAAAGCCCTCGGCGTCCTGATTTTGCAACCTTGCAAACTCGCGGACTTCTTGGCTGATTTTCATGCTGCAAAATTTCGGCCCGCACATGGAACAGAAATGGGCCGATTTCGCGCCTTCTGCGGGGAGGGTTTGGTCGTGGTAATCCTCCGCCGTGTCGGGATCCAGCGACAGGTTGAATTGGTCGCGCCAACGGAATTCAAAGCGCGCGCGGGACAACGCATCGTCGCGGACCTTGGCGGCGGGATGCCCCTTGGCCAAATCGGCGGCGTGCGCGGCCAGCTTATACGTCACGACCCCCACCTTCACATCGTCGCGGTCGGGCAGGCCCAAATGCTCCTTGGGCGTGACATAGCACAGCATCGCGCACCCGAACCAGCCGATCATCGCCGCGCCAATGCCGCTGGTGATGTGGTCATAGCCCGGCGCAATATCGGTGGTGAGCGGCCCAAGCGTGTAGAAGGGCGCCTCCCCGCACACCTCCAACTGCTTGTCCATATTCTCCTTGATTTTGTGCATGGGGACGTGGCCCGGCCCCTCAATCATCACCTGAACATCCTGTTCCCACGCGCGTTTGGTGAGTTCGCCAAGGGTGTAAAGCTCGGCAAATTGCGCCTCATCATTGGCGTCGGCAATCGACCCGGGGCGCAGGCCGTCGCCCAATGAATAGGCAACGTCGTAGGCCTTCATAATTTCCGTAATCTCATCGAAACGTTCGTAGAGGAAGCTCTCCTTATGGTGCGCAAGGCACCATTTCGCCATAATGCTGCCCCCGCGGGAAACGATGCCGGTGACGCGCTTGGCGGCGAGTGGCACATAGGGCAGGCGCACGCCCGCGTGGATGGTGAAGTAATCGACGCCCTGCTCGGCTTGCTCGATCAGGGTATCGCGGAACACTTCCCATGTCAGGTCTTCTGCGACGCCGCCGACTTTTTCGAGGGCTTGGTAAATTGGCACGGTGCCAATCGGCACGGGGGAGTTGCGCAAGATCCACTCACGCGTGTCATGGATGTTGCGACCAGTGGAAAGGTCCATTACCGTGTCCGCGCCCCAACGGATGGACCAGACCATTTTGTCCACTTCGTTCGCCACGTCGGACGCCACCGCGCTGTTGCCGATATTGGCGTTAATCTTGACCAGGAAATTGCGCCCGATGGCCATCGGTTCGCTTTCGGGGTGGTTGATGTTGGACGGGATAATGGCGCGGCCACGGGCCACCTCATCGCGCACGAATTCGGGCGTGACATAGTCGGGGACCGCCGCGCCAAAGCTTTCACCATCGCGAATATATTCGGCCAAGCGCTCGCGGCCCAGATTCTCCCGCTCCGCCACATATTCCATTTCGGGCGTAATGATGCCGCGGCGGGCGTAGTACATTTGGGAGACGTTCATGCCGGGTTTGGCGCGCAGGACTTTTTTTCGTACGTTCGGGAAAGGTGGCACCCCGCCGCTGCGGTCGGGGCCGAGTTGGCCGTTATCTTCGGGTTTGACTTCGCGCTGCGTCACTTCTTCAACGTCGCCGCGCGCGAAGATCCAATCGCGGCGTAGCTCAGGCAGGCCAGCGTTAATGTCGATATGCGCGTTTTCATCGGTGTAGGGGCCGCTGGTGTCGTACACGCGCACCGGCGTTTCGCCCGAGGACGGCTCAAGGTAGATTTCGCGCATGGCGACGCGGATGCCGCTGCCCGATTTGGCGGCGACGTGGATTTTCTTTGACCCACGAATAGGGCCAGTGGTTACGCCGATTTCTGCCTTTGCGTTGATGTCAGCCATGCATGCTCTCCTTATGGTGAGAGACAAAGAGCGGTGGCCGTGATGCGCATCGCCCCTTCCCTCCGACCGTATTAGCGGTTTCAGGTTCAACGGGTCGGGCGATGCTAAGCGCCCCTCTCAGCGTAAGCACGCTCCCCGAGGGTAATGGCGTATCGCTATACCTGTGCGCGCAGAATGGCAATCCCCCTTGCCCCAATGCCGCCACGGCGCTATCGCGGCCGACATGAGCAATTTGACAGCATTGATGCAGCGCGGCTGCGAATTCTTAGGGACCGAAACCGCCATCTTGTGCGGCGCGATGAGTTGGGTTTCCGAACGCCACCTGGTCAGCGCGATTAGCAACGCGGGCGGCTTTGGCGTGATTGCGTGCGGCGCGATGACGCCGGAGCTTCTGGACACCGAAATCGCCGCGACGAAGGCGATGACGGATAAGCCGTTTGGCGTGAACCTCATCACCATGCACCCCCTCCTCATGGACCTGATTGCGGTTTGCGGAAAGCACAACGTAAGCCATGTTGTGCTAGCCGGTGGCTTGCCGCCCAAGGGGTCGCTGGAGGCGATTAAGGAAACCGGTGCGAAAGTGATATGCTTTGCCCCTGCTCTGCCATTGGCGAAGAAATTCATCAAATCCGGCGTTGATGCCCTCGTGATTGAGGGCATGGAGGCGGGCGGGCATATCGGCCCCGTCGCCACATCGGTATTGGCGCAGGAGATCTTGCCCGAAGTAGCCGATCAAGTCCCCGTTTTTGTGGCGGGTGGCATTGGGACGGGCGCGATGATGGCCGCGTATCTGGAGATGGGGGCATCGGGTGTGCAACTCGGCACCCGATTTGCTTGCGCCACCGAAAGCATTGCGCATCCCGATTTTAAGAAGGCGTTCTTCCGCGCCAACGCCCGCGATGCGATTGCCAGCGTGCAAATCGACCCGCGCTTGCCCGTCATTCCTGTGCGCGCGCTCAAGAATAAGGGCACCGAGGAATTCACCGCAAAACAACGCGAAGTCGCCAATCTGCTGGACAGCGGCGTCGTGGATATGGGTGAGGCGCAGTTGCAGATTGAGCATTTCTGGGCGGGAGCACTCCGCCGTGCAGTCATCGATGGCGATGTTGAGAACGGCTCCATCATGGCGGGGCAATCGGTCGGCATGGTGAAATCTGAGGAGCCTGTTGCGGACATCATCGCGCAATTGATGGCAGAAGGACGGGCGGCCCTAGCTTAATCGTCGCAATTTTTACGCCATCCTAAGGCTTTGCTGTTATGCCCCCATGCGACACGCAATGACGGGGCATAGAACGACGCCATGAAAATCCTGACCATCTTTGGCACGCGGCCTGAAGCAATTAAGCTGTTCCCCGTCATCCATGCGTTGCAGGCTGCGGACGAAATCGAAAGCCGCGTGTGCGTGACGGCGCAGCATCGCGAAATGCTGGACCAGGTGTTGTCGATTACCGGCATCACACCCAACCATGACCTCAACATCATGACGCCGGGTCAGTCGTTGGACGCACTCACCGCACGATTGCTAACCGCGATTGGCGAAGTCATGGACGCGGAAAAGCCAGACCGCGTGTTGGTTCAAGGAGACACAGCGACCGCAATGGTCGGCGCTTTATGCGCCTATTACCGCAAAATCCCCGTCGGCCACGTTGAGGCCGGATTGCGCAGCCATAACATTTATCACCCGTGGCCAGAGGAGGTGACCCGCAAGATTGTCGGCTCCATCGCTGACATGCACTTCGCGCCGACAGAAACGTCGGCGGGCTATTTGCGGGCAGAGAATGTGCCCGATGACCGAATTCACGTCACGGGCAACAGTGTGATTGACGCGTTGCATTGGGTGACGGCGCAGATTGCGGCTAACCCCGACATGGCGACGGCCTTGGACGACGTGAAGGCACACTTTGCCGGGCGGCGTATCATCGGCCTGACCAGCCATAGGCGCGAGAATTTCGACGGCGGGATGGAGGCGATTGCTGCCGCAGTTGCCGAATTAGCGCGGCGTGAGGACGTGGGCATTATCTTCCCCGTGCACCCCAATCCGAACGTGCGCGGCGTGATGGAAGCGGCTTTGGGCGGGCTTAGCAACGTCGCGCTTATCGATCCGCTGGATTACCCGAATTTCGCACATTTGCTCTCCATCGCCGACATCATGCTAACCGATAGCGGCGGGGTGCAGGAGGAGGCTCCGGCGCTCGGTAAACCCGTGTTGGTCATGCGCGAAACCACCGAACGGCCCGAAGGTGTGGTTGCTGGCACGGCGAAACTTGTCGGCACCAATACTGCGCGCATTGTGGCGGAGGTTACACGCCTGTTGGACGATCCGGCGGCGTATGAGGCTATGGCGAAGGCGCACAATCCCTATGGCGATGGGCGCACATCGCAGCGGATTGCGGCGCTAGTACAGGGCCTTACGCCCGCGCCTTAACCGCTCGTCAAAGCGTAAAATCTGCGCGTCGTTACCACTATCTTTACGCATTTCTGCCAAC
>JBGSSR010000288.1:0-42709 GCA_041736905.1 Sphingomonadaceae bacterium
ACCACGCCGCCGACGTCGGGCGACACCACCGTCAGCGGGCGGCTGCCATAGCGCGCCTCGATATCGGCAGCCATCACCGGCGCGGCGTACAGATTGTCGGTCGGGATATCGAAGAAACCCTGGATCTGCCCTGCGTGGAGATCGACCGACAACACCCGGCTCGCGCCGGCAACCGTGATCAGATTGGCGACCAGCTTGGCCGAAATCGGCGTGCGCGGGCCCATCTTGCGGTCCTGCCGGGCATAGCCGAAATAGGGCACGACCGCGGTGATCCTCTTCGCCGACGCGCGCTTCAACGCATCGATGCAGATCAGCAGCTCCATCAGATTGTCGTTTGCCGGCGCGCTGGTCGATTGCAGCACGAACACGTCCTCGCCGCGGACATTCTCGTGGATTTCGACGAACACTTCCTCGTCGGCGAACCGTCGCACGCTCGCCTCGGTCAGCTTGAGTTCGAGGAACGACGCGACCGACGCCGCGAGTTCGGGATTGCTGTTCCCCGCGAGGATCTTCATCTGCGTTGCGCCCCTGACCATGCCCCGCGCGGGTCTTAGCCGCGCCGTCACGCAACGGCAACATCAACCCAGCGCAATCACGCTCAATTGCCGCCCGTAATCCGGTTCGCGCGCATGTGTGGCGCGGCGGTAACTGAAATAGCGCGCTGGCTGCCGGTAGGTATCCTCGCCGAGCAGTGTCACCTGCGCCAGCCCCTCGCCCGCGAGTCGCGCGCCGACAAAACCCTCGAGGTCGAACTGGAAGCGCCCGTCGCGCCCCGAGACAAAGAACCGGTCATGTTCGAGGTCGTCGGCAACGAAGCACGCGTGGAATCCCGCATCGACTTCGTAGCTGCGCTGCGCGATGCACGGGCCGACCGCGGCGGCGATGTTCGCGCGGGTAGCGCCCAACGTCTCCATCGCCGCAACCGTTGCGGCCGCGACCCCGTACAGCGCACCCTTCCACCCCGCATGCGCCGCGCCGATGACGCCCGCCTCAGGGTCGGCGAATAGCACCGGCGCGCAATCGGCGGTTAGGATGCCCAGCAAAATGCCGGGCCGGTCGGTGACCAATGCGTCGCCCTCTGGCCGTTCCCGCGCCGCGCCTTCGCTCAAAATGCGCACCACATCGGCGCTGTGGATTTGATAGAGCGTGGCGAGCGGCGCGTCAGGGATCAGCGCATTGACAATCCGCCGCCGGTTTTCCGCAATGCAGGCCGCATCATCATCCGCGCCAAGGCCGACTTGCAAACCCGCAACGATGCCGGTCGAAACGCCACCGCGCCGCCCGAAAAAGCCGTGGGGAAGGTCGCCGAATACGTCCACGCGGTTGATTTCCAATTCGCTCATCCGCCCTCTCCTGTGCCGTGGCCGAGCGCGAGATAGTCCACGCTCTGCATTTCCATCAGGCGCGATACTGTGCGGTCGAATTCAAATCGCCCGTCGCCCTCTGGATACAGGTCCACAGGCTCCGCATCCGCGCTGGCCAATAATTTGACCTTATACTCATAAAGCGCGTCAATCAGCACCTTAAACCGTGCCGCCTCATTGGCATTATGCGGGCCTAGTACTGGAATGCCAACCATGATGACGGTGTGAAATCGCCGCGCGATGGCCAGATAATCGGGCGCACCCCGCGCTTCTGCACATAGGCGTTTGAAACTGAACACTGCGACGCCTTTCAACGATTTGGGCACATGCAAGGTTCGACCGCCCTGCACCTTCAACTCCTCCTTCGGAACATTGGCGCGGTCCGATGGGGGATAATCGGTCAGGCGGAAGAACGTGGCGGCCAATGCCTCCGTCGCCGCCTCCCCATTCGGCACATGCCACAGAGTCGAATCTCCCAGCCGGTCGAGCCGGTAATCGGTTGGGCCGTTGAGGCTCATTACATCCAACCGCGCGTTGATAAGGTCGATGAACGGCAGGAACAAGGCGCGGTTGATGCCGTCCTTATAGAGGTCCTCGGGCGGGCGATTGCTGGTGGTGACGACGGTTACGCCTGCATCAATCAGCCCCGCAAAGAGCCGCGACATGATGGCGGCATCGGCGGTGTTGTTGACGACCATTTCGTCGAAACAAAGCAACCTTGCCTCATCCGCCAATGCCTCGACAACGGGCGGGATCGGGTCGCCCAATTCCTTCTTGCGCTCCTCGGCAAGGCGGGCGTGGATTTCGAGCATGAATTCGTGGAAATGCACGCGCCGTTTGCGGTTTACTTGGACCGCATCATAGAACAGGTCCATCAGCATGGACTTGCCACGCCCGACACCGCCCCACATATAAAGCCCGCGCACCGGTTCCGGTTTTTTGCGAAACGCCCGCCATAGGATGGAGCCGCGTGGTGGCACCGCCTCCAGCGCATCCTGAAGGGTCTGCAAATGCGCGGCGGCGGCGGCTTGGTCGGGGTCGGTGCGGAGTTCCCCCGCCTTAATCAGCCTATGGTAGCGGTTGGAAACCTGCGTCATTTTTGGTGCAGTTTTTTCAGCAGGCCGGTGAAGCTGGCGATGATCGTGTTGCCGCCTGTGTCATCGGCTTGAACCACCGTCCCGCGGAGAAAAATGAGGCTGCGCGTTTCGCGGACCAGCTCAATTTTCGCATCGACGGCGCGGTCAATCCGGCCACCGGATACAAATTGGACCTGAATATCGGCGGTCACCGCGGCGGCGGCAACAAGTAAGCCCAAAGCGCGCGATCCCGCAAACATGGCGATGTCGAGAAAGGACAACAACGCGCCGCCATGCAAATTATTGGCGATATTGCTGTGCGATTCGTTGGGAAAGAACCGCACTATGGCCTCGCCCGACGCCTCTTTCTTTGCCAATAACGGTTGAAATTGCAGGTTAAAGCGATGCTCATCCTGTGGGCGCAGTGTCCATGCCATCCATCCGGGATAATCCGGATGTTCGGCATAGATAATCTGCTCCAAACGGCTGGCGGGGTCGCTCATTGTGACGCATCAAATCGCGCGTTCGGCCATCATCTTCTTGGTTTCGGCAATGGCGCGTGCGGGGTTTAGACCCTTGGGGCACACATTGGCGCAGTTCATGATGGTGTGGCAGCGGTAGAGGCGGAAGGGATCCTCCAACTCGTCGAGTCGCTCGCCGGTATATTCATCACGGCTGTCTGCCAACCAACGATAAGCTTGCAACAGGATGGCGGGGCCAAGGAACTTGTCGCTGTTCCACCAATAGGATGGGCAAGAGGTCGAGCAACATGCGCACAAGATGCACTCATACAGGCCATCCAATTTCTCGCGCTCTTCCGGCGATTGCAGACGTTCTTTGCCCGATGGTGTTGGCGTCACCGTTTGCAACCATGGCTTAATCGAGGAATATTGCGCATAGAAATGCGTGAAGTCGGGAACCAAATCCTTGATGACTTCCATGTGCGGCAAGGGGGTAATTTGCATCTCTTTGCCCGCGCAATCCTCAATCGCGGTGGTGCAGGCAAGGCCGTTTTTGCCGTTGATGTTCATGCTGCACGATCCGCAAATCCCCTCGCGGCACGACCGGCGGAAAGTGAGTGATGGGTCCTGCTCAGTCTTCATCTTGATAAGCGCGTCGAGCACCATCGGGCCGCAATCGTCCATGTCGATTTCAAACCGGTCATAGCGCGGATTTTCGCCCGAATCGGGATCGTACCGATAGACCTTGAACGCGCGCTTGTTGGCGGCGTCCGACGTGTGCACTTTGCCCTTGCCCTTGATGCGGCTGTTCTTGGGAAGCGAAAATTCGGCCATGGTCGTGTTGGTCCCTGATTACCTATGCAGTTTGCATGTGCGATAGCCAAATATGGCGTTTGGTCAAATGCAAATTGCGAATGTAGACGATAGTTTCCCTCAATCAGTGTGGGCATCGGCGCGGTTGGCCAAAATCGCCTCCGCCTGCACATGGTCGCTGACCTTATCCACATCGATGGCGGCGATGGGATCGGTCATAGGGATAAGGGTGGCGGATAGTCCAAGCTTTTGGCCCGCTAACCGCAACGCGTCGGCCATCGTGACGGTGCGCAATATGGCTCTGATTGCCAGCCACGGGCCGAACCTTAAGAACAGTTTGAACACTTTTTTCCGATCCTGCTCCGCCTCCGCCCATAGGGTTAGCGCGGCGTGGACGGCGTCGGATTGCAGGGCGAACAAATTGGTGCCTGACCATCCATCATCGCGCATTTTTAGCCACGTCCGCTGCGCATCGGGGAATTGCGCCAGCATATTGGCCTGCGACACCATGCCGATGGAGAGGTCACCCGAAGCCTTGCGCGTGAACTCTGCCACCATCGCTGGGGTCAGCAGGGGGTGGTCGGCGGTGGTGACAAGGATGGGGAAAGGGGCATCGCCTTGGTTCAGGAACGCCGCAATGCTGCTCGATATACCGCCGCCGCTAGCGAAGAAATCCGCGCCGCCACCTGCCGCTATTGCATCGGCCAAGGGTTCTTGTTCTTGGGCCAAGACGACAATGCGCGCGACCTCTGGGCAGGCGTGCAATGTTTGCAACACACGGGTCAGCATCGGCACATCGGCCACGGGAATCAACGCCTTATGCGTCTCTCCAAAATGCGCGGCCAGTGCATCCACGCCCGGCCTTTGCCCCGCCAGCAGCAGCACAGTCCACGTGCCCTGCGCTGCCTTATCGCTGTCATAATTGCCTTCTATGCGCTCCATGAACGGAGGCGTGGCCGATGACGCGGCGGATTGCAATCTATGATTTGGACCGCACGGTCACGGTGAAGCCGACCTTCACCCGCTTTCTGGCGTTCTCGGCGCGGCGGCGCGCGACTTGGCGATTGCTGTTTGCGCCCGCGTGGGTCGCCGCGCTCATCGGCTATAAGCTGAAATGCTATCCGCGTGAGCCGATGAAGGCATTTGGTATCCGATTGTTTATCGGTTCGCGGTTCATCGACGCGGTGCGCGAAGACTTGGCGCAGGCATTCGCGGCGGCGGAGGTGAACGGCAATATCGCGCCGGGGGCCTTGCGTGCGATGGCAAAGGACAGGGCGGCGGGTGCGACATTGGTCCTGCTATCTGCAGCCCCCGATATTTATGCGCCGGTTATCGCGGAAACCTTAGGCTTCGATGACTGCATCGCTTCGCGCCACCAAAGGGCAGGCACCGATTGGCTCGCCGCCATTGACGGGCGTAACAATTATGGCGCGGAGAAGGTCCGGCGGGTGGAGGCATGGCTCTCCGCGCAAGGCATAAACCGCGCCGATTGCCACATCACCGCCTATTCCGACCACGCCAGCGACGCGCCGATTTTCACCTTTGCCGATGAGGCCGTGTTGGTGGGTCGCCACCATGCGCCGCAATCCGGCTGGAGACAGGAGGATTGGGCACAATAGAGGCTTGCATTCGCGCCGCCCTTCGCCCATTTCGCGCCCATGCCGCAATCCGCCGCCTCTGCTGCTCCTATACTTGTCGTTACGGGTGAGAACCACACCCAAATATGGGGCATGAGCAATGCCGAACGCGTGCGCCGTTTGGCCGCCAGCGCAGGCGTATTGGAGGGTGACGCGGGTGCGCTTAATGGCCAAAGCACCGCGATTGTGGTCGATAGCCGATATGGATTTGACCCTTTGTGGTTCACGCACTTGCTGGCCAATCCAGGGTTAGTGGTGACGGATAACGGCCACGAAGTTCTCGCCCATTACGCGCCCGGCACCGACATGTTCGAATTGCGGCTTGAGGATAAGCCGACGATTTACAACCATGCCCTTCGCAAACAAATGCAGCCGTTTTGTGCGCCTTTGACTCCGCAATCGGTCGCCGCGATGGAGCGGGAAAGTTATTATGGCGCGTATAAGGGCGTGACCGACATACTGACCAAATATCTGTGGCCGGAACTTGCCTTTCTCCTCACGCGCGGGGCGGCCAAGGTGGGCATGACGCCCAATATGGTCAGCGCCATTGGCGTGACTCTGTGTGTGATGGCGACTATATTGTTCGCTTATGGCTATTATTGGAGCGGCATGGCGGCAGGATTTGTATTCATGGTGCTCGACACCGTGGATGGAAAACTGGCGCGGTGCACGATTACGTCGAGCGCGATTGGCAACGTTATCGACCATGGCGTCGATCTGGTGCACCCGCCGTTTTGGTATTATTTCTGGGCCGTGGGCCTAAGCGCATGGGGATTGGCATTTGACCCTGCGACCTTTTGGGCGGTGCAGGCGGTCCTTTTTGGCGGCTATATTGCGCAGCGATTGTTGGAGGGATGGTTCATTAAACGCTTTGGCATCCACATGCACGTATGGCGCAAATTCGATAGCGATTTCCGCCTGATTACCGCGCGGCGGAATCCGAATTTTGTGCTGTTGTTGGCGGGAACCGCGATGGGGCGGCCCGATTGGGGCTTATTGGCGGTGGCCGTTTGGACCGTTCTCTCCCTTCTCGTCCATGCGGCGCAAATTGTGCAGGCTGAGGTTGCGACGGCGCGCGGGCAGGTAATCGAAAGCTGGCTGGAGAAAACCGCATGAGCGCATCCTATACCAATGCCACCATGGAAAAATTCGGCTATCCCGCCACAATGATCCGCGAATGGGAGCATTGGGTGATGCTGCTTCGTCCCGCGCAAGTGACTTTGGGCAGCGTTGTGGTCGCAGCGAAAAGCGATGTTGGCGCGTTTGCCGATTTACCGGCAGCGGCCTTTACAGAGCTGGCCACGGTGGTCGCGGAGGTGGAACGCGCGGTGAAGGCATTGAGCGACTATGACCGTATCAACTGGATGATGTTGATGATGGTCGATCCCCATGTCCATTTCCATGTTGTGCCCCGATATGACGGTTCGCGCGAGTGGGAGAGCATCGACTTCCCCGATGCCGGATGGCCCGGCCCGCCCGCCTTGGGACAGGCGGTGACTTTGACCTCCGCACAAATCGACGCGCTAGTTGCGGCGTTTCGCGGCGCGTAATGACATTGCAATCGCCGGATAAGCCCCGAATACTCTTGGTTTCGCATTCGCTCGCGGGCGGGGGCACCGACCGGGTGGCAGTGTTTCTTGCCAATGGCATGGCCCAGTCCCACCCCACCGCGTTGTTGGTGGTGCGCGAGCCGGAGGCGCAATTTGCTCTATCCGCGCTGTTAGACCCAAAGGTCACGCAATTGCCATGCGGGCAAAAGCGGGGCGGGCGTGCGATGGATATGATTTTGGGCCTCGCCCCCGCCATCCCCTTGGTGCGGGCATTTGCGCCAACGCACGTCATGGCAACGGGCAACAACAACAGCCTATTTTCGCTTATCCTCCACAAACTGGCCGCTCCATCCGGTGCGCAGTTTTTTGTGAAGGTCACCAACCCGATTGTGCGCGCACGGGACAAGGGGTTGAAACGGTGGTGGCGGTCGTTCCTCTATCGCCGCGTGTTCGCCGCCTGCGCCGGCGTGTTGGTGCTTAGTCCGGAAGAACAGGCGAAATTGCGCGCTGATTTTCCGAAGCAGGCGGATAAATTCCATTTTGTGGGCAACCCCTATATCACCAACCGCTTTGCCGCGCTTGCGGATGAACGGGCGAACGCATCCATGCCGACCACGCGGCATTTTGTTGCGATTGGCCGGTTGCATCATCAAAAGAATTTGCCGCTTTTGTTGGATGCTTGGGCCAAGGCAACGCTGCCCAATGCGCATTTGACTTTGGTGGGGGAGGGGCCTGACCGCGCCGCATTGGAGGCGCAAATTGCGGATTTGGGCATCGCCGATAGCGTCACAATGGCCGGTTATCACACCGACATAGCGCCGTTTTTGCGCGGTGCCAGCGCATTGGTATTATCGTCCGATTATGAAGGGATGCCCGCCGTAGCGTTGGAGGCGATGGCCGTCGGCTGCCCCCTCATCACCACCGACAGCTATCCCGCGGCGGGCAGCCTTGCGGCGCTGTCTAACGCGTGTCAGTTGGTGCCCGTGCGCGATCGCGATGCGCTGACCCAGGCGTTGCAGGCCGCGATACACCATGATTGGAATGTTCCTGATCTTGCCGCCGCAACCGCGCCGTATGAGATTGACACGGCAATTGCGGCACATTTGGCGGCAATGAATTGCGCGCGTTAGGCGACCCAGCGGTCGGTTAATTTGGTCGCGATTTCAATATCGTTGAGGAAATCGACCTCTGCCCAGTCCAGCCCCTGTATGCTCACCGTCCCGACTTGACCGCCGGGCGCTAAGGCGTCGATGATTTTGAGATACCAGTTTTCGACGCCCGCCGGTGTGCGCATAAATTGGCGCACGGCTTCACGAAACAATCCCGCGCCCTCGCCCCGAAACGCCAGAAAACCGATAGATTCGGCGTTGCTTTGATCGGGGGTCAGCGTCTTGCCAATGGCCAGCAAGCGTTCGCCCTGCCGCGATACCTTCATATCGTCGCTGTCATATTGGTCTTTCACATCTACTGTGACGGCAATCGGCCAAGTGCTGCCTGATTGCACGCGGCGAACAATATCCTCGCTAATCAAGGTATCGCCGTTGAGGATTAGGAAATCGCGGTCCATCACATGGCGTGCAATCCAGCAACTGCCAAGGTTATCGGCGACTTTATAAAAGGGGTTGAAATGAACGGTAATCTGCCGCCCTTCCGCCGCCATGCGGTTCAATTCCGCCTCCACCATGTCGGTCATAAAGCCAGTCACGATGTGAAAATCGGTGACGCCGCCCCGCGCCAGCATTTCGACTTGCCACGCGATTAAGCTGCGCCCTGAAAAATCGATCAAACATTTGGGCCGTTCGGCGGTCAGCGGCAACAGGCGTGATCCCTGTCCCGCGCTTAGGATAATCGCGCGGGAAATCGGCTGGCTCACGCTCATCATTGCAATCCTTGTGGTTCGCCCTATTGGGAGGACATGGCAAAGGCAGCATTTAGGCGCATCATGACGGTTGTTCAATACCGCAGGCAAAGTTTGCGCGCATGAGTAATGAAACGGCCTCTGCCGCCACCGCGAAAACCGGCATCCGGCGGATATTGGAAAACACCGCTTGGCTACTGGGCGGGAAGACCTTTGGCGGGATATTGAGCCTCTTCTATCTTGCCATCGTCACGCGGACTTTGGGGTTGGAGGGGTTCGGGCAATTCGCCCTGATCGTCGGCACGGCGCAGGCAATTGCGATGTTTGTCACCTTTGACACTTGGCAAGTCGTCATCCGCTATGCCGCGGGCATGGACAGGCAGGGGGCAGAACAGGGGCCCTTCGGGCGATTGATTGGCCTGTGCGCGCTGTTCGATATTGGCGGCGCGTTGGTGGGCGTAGCGCTGGCCGTGTTAGTGACGCATCTATTCGCGCCTTATCTGGGGTGGGATGATGCCTTGGCGGGCCAAGCCTTGGGCTTTGTCGCCATCATGCTATTGTCCATCAAATCGACGGCAACGGGCGTATTGCGGGTGGAGAACCGTTATGATCTGTCCACTTATGCGGAGGCCGTGATTCCGGCGGTGCGGATGGCGGGCGCGCTCATTGCGTGGCAAATGGACGGCGGCCTGCTCGGTTTCCTCATAGCTTGGGCAGCGGCGGAGGCCATACATGCCGTCGTCTACAATGTGTTGGCATGGCGGCAGGCGGGCGGGGCGATGCGTTGGCGCTATCTCAGGGCCGTGCGCACTGCATGGGCGACGCACCCCGGCATTGGCGGTTTTCTTGCCATTATGAATGCGCAAGTCACCCTAAACAATGGTGCGCAAAACATAGGGCTCATCATCATTGGCCTCTTCGTCAGTCCAGCGGCAGCGGGACTTTACCGGATTGCCAGCCAGATTTCGGGGGCGATGGCTAAGGTGTCCACTTTGCTCTCCCGCGCCATATTTGCCGAGGTCAATTGGGCAAAGGCGGTGGGCGGTAAGGACGCGTTGCGCGACCTTTACGGGCGGGCGAACCGGTTGCTGTATATCAGTGGCGGGATGGTGATGCTGCTCATTGTGCTGACGGGTAGGCCGGTTTTGACGTTGATGAGCGGGCCGGAATTCGCGCCTGCCTATCCTATCATGGTGTTGCTGGGCCTTGCCGCCGTCATCAACCTGATTGGCGCGATGAATGAGCCGACGTTGTTGTCCGGCGAGGGGGCGGGCAAGGCCCTAGTCCTACAAGCCTTGGCAACGATTGTGTATGCGGGGCTTATGGCGGCAGTGTTGCCACCCTATGGCGCAATGGGGGCGGCGGGAGCGATGGTGGGCTTTGCCATTGTGCGCCAAATCCTGCTGTCGCGTGCGGCGAAGGCGCATTTGTTGGACGATTAGCGCCAAGCCCTCACCGACAGGCCAGCCTAGCCGCATCAATCGCGCTGGCCGCGCCGGACAGGCTGTAACTATCCACCAGCGCCCGCCCATCTGCGCCCAAAGTCTCAATGGATAAGGACCGCGCCGACCGCATTGCGGCAATCAACGCCTTGTCCATTTGGGCATTGCGGGCAAAGGCATCGCGCCCCGACCCCGACAGACGGAACCGGCGGCCCTCCACGGTCAGGCTAATTCCCGCATTGGCGGACATGGGGCGGGACAAGCGCGCATACACTTGGGGTAAGGCCTTGGGCGTTAAGACGACGGAGAGATAGCCGTCGGGGCGCTCGCCGTCCTCTCTCGCAGCCTGAGCCATAGCGTGGCAGCGGCCAGCTGTGCCCTTTGCAAATGCGCCCCATTGGCCATAGATTCCAACCAACTCCGCCGCCAAAACAGGCGAAGCAACGGCCAGTAAAACAGCGAACACCGCAAAAAAGGGCAGGGTGATTGTCATTTTCCCAAGCGCCATCGCCCAAACGTCCCTTTTTTCAACAATAAATCCTCAATTAGCAAAGCATGCGCCTTGAGTCCAAGGCGATATGCGTTACACAGTGAGACAAGGATTCTGTGCGCGCCTTGCGCATGATGGGTCGTATTACAGGGGCCGCTTGTTCAAGCGGACAGGAGACGAAAAAGAGCCATGAAAGCCATAATTGATCGCGCCATCTTGCTAAAGGGTCTGGGCCACGTCCAATCGGTGGTCGAACGGCGCAACACCATCCCCATTTTGTCCAACGTGTTGTTGGAGGCAAAGGCGGATGGGCATTTGCGTTTGATGGCCACTGACCTTGACCTGCAAATCGATGAAACCATCCCCGCCGTTGTAGAAACCCCCGGCTCCACCACGGTGTCGGCCCACACTTTGTTCGACATCGCGCGCAAGTTGCAAGAGGGCAGCGAAGTGCAATTGTCGGCCTCCGACGGCAAGATGCAGGTCGTGGCCAACCGGTCGCGCTTTAACCTGCAAACCCTGCCCCGCGATGACTTCCCTGTGATTGCAGAGGGTGATTTGCCGACCAGTTTCATGATGCCGGTCGCGTCGCTGATCCAGATTATCGACAAGACGCGCTTTGCGATTTCGACCGAGGAAACGCGCTATTATCTCAATGGCATTTTTCTGCACGTGGCAAGCGATCCCGACCCCGTGCTAAAGGCGGCGGCGACCGATGGCCACCGTTTGGCGCGCGTGACTTTGCCGCAACCGGCGGGGGCAGAGGCGATGCCCGATGTGATTATCCCGCGCAAATGCGTGGGCGAGCTGCGCAAATTGCTGGACGAGGCTGATGGCGGCGATGTGCAAATCGACTTGTCGGCATCGAAAATCCGCTTCACCTTTGGTGGCGGCGCGGGCGCAGTGTTGACCAGCAAGCTAATCGACGGCACCTTCCCCGATTACAGCCGCGTCATTCCGACCGGCAATGACAAATTGCTAAAAATCGACCCGCGCTCGCTTTATCAAGGCGTGGACCGCGTTGCGACCATCGCGACCGAGAAAACGCGCGCCGTCAAAATGGCGTTCGACACCGATCGCGTGACGTTGTCGGTCACAAGCCCCGAAAATGGCACCGCAGCGGAGGAAGTTCCGGGTGACTATAAATCGGACAGCATGGAAATAGGCTTCAACGCCAACTATTTAAAAGAAATTCTCGCGGAAATCGATGGTGATACCGTGGAATTGCATCTGGCCGATGCGGGCGCCCCGACGCTGATTCGGGAGAATGACAAATCGGCGGCGCTGTATGTGCTGATGCCGATGCGGGTATAGGGAGTTTGATGATGTTGAAACGTTTGAAGTCGGCGGCGATTGCCAGCCTTGTAAGCGCGACCATGATTGCCTCGCCAGTCGCCGCGCAAGATAATGTGGCGGCGGCTAACCGTGCCGATGCGCAATGCCTGGCAATTTCGGCGATGTTGATAGGCGACGACGAAACCACGAATACAGACCCAAATTTGCTTGCTGGCGGTATGTTGATGCTCGGCTATTACATGGGTCGGATTGAAGGGCGCAGCCCGTCTGTTGATATTGCGCCGCTGTTGGCGGATGTCGTTCAAAAGGATTTGGCCGATGAATCGCAAATTACAACCTTGACCGAGCGGTGCATGGCTGAACTGGATGGCCTTAGCGATCGTATGACCAAGGGTGCCGAAGCAATTGAGAAATTGAACTAAGTTTACCGCGAATAAGCGCAAAAAAAGGGCCGCCCTATCGCTAGGGCGGCTCTTTTTATTGGGGTAAACTGGCCCAGTTTAGAGCCAGAAATCATTCACGTCCAAGGCATGCACGCCGGTGAGCGTGATCCAGAAATCGGCCAGGCCGTCACCGTTGGTGTCGCCCATGACGATTGTGCTGGTGCTGTTGGTTTGGAACCGCAATTCGCCCGCCGTGCCGCTGAATGATGCACCGCCAATAAAGGCGAACGCATTGTCTGCGCCGCCGCTGATGGCATCCATCAGGCTAAGGTCGATGGTATCGCCGTCAACAAGGCTGAAATCGCGGATAAGATCGGCGGTGGCCGACGTCGCGCCCAACACATCGCCATCGTCGAACACAAACCGGTCTGCGCCCGCTTGCCCATAAAGGAAGTCGCGTCCCGCGCCGCCACTGATGTTGTCCGCACCAGCACCACCGTAGATGTAATCGTTGCCGGCAAGGCCGCTGAGTGTATTGGCGCTGCCATTGCCGATGAGGCGGTTGTTGAGCTCATTCCCCGTACCGACCAATGCGGTGCCGGTAAGGTTCAGGTTCTCCAAATTCGCGCCCAGCGTATAGTCGATTGTTGATTGCACCAAATCGGTACCTTCATTGAACAACTCGGTGATGGTGTCGAGATTGTCGATAATCTGATAGGTGTCCGCACCCGACCCGCCGGTCAAACTATCGGTGCCCGCGCCGCCGGACAGACGGTCATTGCCCGCGCCGCCGATGATGGTGTCATTGCCGCCAAGGCCGGCAAGGATATTGGGGCCAAGGTTGCCGGTTAGGACGTTCGCGACGCTGTTACCCGTGCCACTGAGGCCCGAGCCGCCCGTTAATGTCAGGTTTTCAAAGTTATTGGCCAGCGTCCATGCCACCGAAGAAGAGACTGTGTCCGTTCCTTGGTTGCTAGCCTCAACCAACGCATCGGTTGTCAAGTTAACGACGTAAGTATCGTTGCCGACGCCACCGTTCATGAGGTCTGTGCCGGTGCCGCCGTCGAGCGTGTCGTCGCCATTACCGCCATTCAGAATGTCAGCATTCGCCCCGCCGAGCAAGGTGTCGTCACCATCGCCGCCGTTCAATACGTCATCGCCGTTCACGCCGCTAAGCGTATCGCCTGCCGCTCCGCCGATGATTTGGTTGGCCAAGCTATTGCCAGTGCCCGCGAAAGTCGCCGCGCCAGAGTATATCAAATTCTCCACATTGTTGCCCAATGTATAACTTAGCAATGTAGTCGTGACCAAGTCAGTACCTTGGTTCAATGCCTCAACCACTTGGTCACCGGCGTTATCAACATTGTAGGTGTCGTTACCAAGGCCGCCGGTCATGCTATCCGCGCCGGTGCCGCCGTCCATGACATCGTCGCCATCGCCGCCGTCGATCGTATCGGTGCCGCCCAAGCCATTCAGCGTGTCATTGCCAGCGAGGCCGTTAATCTCATCTGCCGCCGCGGTGCCGTTGAGTGTGTCATTGCCCGCCGTGCCATTGATAGGACCGCCCGCTGCAGGAAGGCCAAGGACGTCGGTCGCCGCCAATGCGCCCGCCGTAACGGTCACATTCAAACGCAACGTTCCGCCCGCGGTCACGGCATTGAGCGTATAGACGCTGCCCACATTGGTGATGCTATAGCTGGTTACCGCAATAGCCGTCAGGTCGATTTTATCGCTACCCGGCGTAAAGTCGGTGATGCTCTCCGTCGCGCCGGTGTTGGGGGCGTCGGTGACGGCGGAATAGACAAACGTATCCGCGCTCGCTCCGCCGGTCAGCGTATCAATACCCGCGCCGCCATTGATGGTGTCGGTGCCATTGCCGCCGTCGATGGTATCGTTGCCAGCTAGACCATTAATGGTGTCCGATCCGCCAAGGCCGTTAATGACATCGTCATTGGCCGTGCCGTTCAACGTCTCACCCGCATTGGTGCCATTAATTGGCGCTGCTGGCGGCGTGAGCAACAGGTCAGAGGCGGTCAACGCGCCATTGGTGGTGGTAACGGCCAAACGCGCCGTGCCGCTGCCAGTGACAGCATTCAGGGTATAGACGCTGCCCACGTTCGTAATCGTGTGGCTGGTTACGCCCAAAGTGCTGAGGTCAATTTTGTCCGCACCGATGGTGAAATCGGTGATGCTTTCCGTCGTGCCCGAGTTGGGTGCCTCGTTGACGGCCAGAACACGGAAAATATCGTTCCCTGCACCGCCGGTCAGCGTGTCGGTCCCAGCGCCGCCGATAAGGATATCGTTGCCGTCACCACCATTGATATTGTCGTTGCCATTGCGGCCCTCAATCGTGTTCGCTGCACTGTTACCAATCAAAAGGTCTGAGCCGCTGCCGCTGATCAAATTTTCAATTACGGTGCCGCGCCCAATGGTGACGTTGCCAATGCGCCCGCCGACGTTGGAGAAACTTTCGGCCGTTAGGTTGATGCTCTGATCCTGTCCATAGCCGGAATAGTCCAGAGTATCGATGCCGCCATTATCGACAATGGCATAGGCCTGGGGTGCGACACCGGCCACGGCATCATAGGCGCTACGCCCCGATGTGTTGCCGAAGCCATAGGTTGTATTGCCCGTGCGGATGTTGGCGGACAAGCCATACATCGATTGGATCGCCACAATGTCCGCGCCCATCGGCGTGGTGATATAGACGCGCGAATAATCGAGGGTGGAGAAATAGGGGCTTTCCGATTGGTCAACATAAGACATGACCGTAACGGGCCAGCTGTCATTCAGATACAAGAGGTCTGCCGGAATATCGACCGAGCCGTTGTAATTGCCCGCATGGCCAAGGCCCAGGGCATGTCCGATTTCGTGTACATAGGTCTGCAACGAATAGGTGTTTAGGCCAGTGCCATAGGTGTTAATCCAATCGACCGACACGTTGACTTCCGATGAAATAATGAAACCACCGCTGCGCGTGGAGGTGGCGAATGCGCCTTCTTCTGTATCGTCAAAGGTAATTTGCCCGCCGCTGCTCACTTCAGAGAATGTGATGCCGGTAACATCAGTCCACATGTCCAACGCATTGCGCGCCAACGCTTGACCCGCCGTAGTCAGAGCAGTCAGATTGACTGTAATCGTCCCGCCGGGAGCAGTGTTAAAATGCCGCGATTGGCCCGCCCCGCCCCAATAGCCGTTTTCCAATTGGTCGGCGATTTGGTCGAGCGTCCACAATGTCAATGGCGCGGGTTCGGCCACGGTCACTTGATACGTGCCCGCCTCTGCGTTGCCCCAAGCCGCGACGTCGAGATAGACGGTGCCGCTTGTCGTTGCTGTGAAGGTAATGCGGGAATAGGTGCCCGCAGTGTCGTCATTATAGGCCAAAACTGCGCCGGTCGAATCGCGAAGAACCAATGTGGTATCAACGTCCGATGCGCCGACGGCCGATGTAGTAAATTGATAAGAGGTGCCTGCAACAACGGTCACTGCATACCAATCATGGTCACCCGCGGATTGAAGGCTGCCCGATACCGTACTTCCCAGTGACAGTGTTGATGTTGTGCTGGTATTCGCCGGAATGGAATCGGCAACGGGGGCTGAACTTGTCAAATAATAGCCGCCGGTATCCGAACCAAAGGCCGCGACGCCAAGATAATGGGTGCCGCTTGTCGTTGCGGTGAAGGTAATTTCGGACCACAACTGATTTGTGGCAACGTCGTCGTTGGTCGCAATCTGCGTGCCAGCGCTGTTGTAAAGCGTTAATACGCTGTCGCCCAAACCGGCACCGGTAAGAATAGTGTAAAACGTATAGGTCTGCCCCGCGACAAGGCTAATCCCAAACCAGTCGGTGTCGCCGGCGGTGTCAATATCGCTTGCCACGTAATTGCCGGGGGTAAGGGTTGCGGTGGTGGTGATGCCGCCGGGGATCGTATCGGCAAAGGTCGTGCCGCCGCCGGGTTGGAATTGCTTGCCATCGGCCTCCATGCAACCGCCGCATCCGCAGCCAGTGTTTTGGTGCAGCGCCAATTTCTCACCATCATCGTAAATGAGCGGCGAGGACAGGGGGAGATAGCCGACATCGCCATCCAAATTGATGATATTATGGCGCACCATGGCGAGATCTACAGGGCTGCTTTCGCCTGCATTAAAACGTTCCAACCGCATACCTATCTCCCTGAGCAAAAGCCTAAATTACTGTTGATTATTTTAACTGACCTGCGACCGATTGGGCCAATTGGTCAATGTCCGAAATGCGTAATGGGCGGTCCATAATGTCCAAGCCCATTTCTTGCGACTCGCCGTTATCCATGGAAAGCTGCACATTTATAGCACCGCGCTGCGTAACCTCAATGCGCACAGAGGTGACTTGGGCTTTGGCGGGGCCAAGGCCAGCGACAAGTCGATCGCACACCGCCGAATCGTTCAGGTCGGTGTTCAGATATTTGATACCTTCAACATGACAATTCAAAGCCGGTTCCTTATGTGCGCAAGCCGTCGCCGGTGCCGATAACAGCAGCGCCGTCGCTACAAGATAGACTGAATTGACCACATTGGCCATGTATACCCGACACCCAACTATAAAATCAATTGCACACGATAGCGACTAATTCTGCCAAGCAAAGACATTTTCGTGCGTTACCGTGTAACATTCTCGCACAAATGGTTAACACTGTTTTGGCTTTCGCCCACATGAACAAACGAGAATATAGCGACAGTTTGTGACAAAACGGGGCTTGGCCTGACATAGTTTCGGGACAATGATGCGCTATACCGATGTTCATGGACAGCCCGCTATTTCCCTTGGGCATCCTTAACCGAAAGGAATTTGGCATGAAGAAATTTTTGATGGCTGGCGCCGCCGGTGTCGCATTATTGGCCTCTGGTGTTGCCGTGGCGCACAACCATGGCGGCCATGGCGGCAAGAAAATGGACTTGGACGGCAATGGTGAGGTGACTCGCGTTGAAGCCACCGCCGCCGCCGACACTGCCTTTGCCCGCATGGACGCGAACAAGGATGGCGTATTGAACGCCACCGACAAAGCCGAGCGGAAAGGCGACCGTTTCGCCAAAATGGACGCCAACAGCGATGGCCAATTGACCAAGGCAGAAATGGATGCCGCGCACGCTGCTCGTATGGACAAACGCGCCGAGCGTATGGGTGACCGTGGTAACAAACGCATGGCCAACATGACCGAAGAGCAAAAGGCCGAATGGCAGGCGAAACGCGCCGAACGCCGTGACACGCACTTTGCCGCAATGGACACCGATAAGAATGGTGCCTTGTCGGAAGCCGAATTCACCGCTGGCCATGCCGCGATGGGAGAAGGCAAGCGCGGCAAGCATAAGGGCAAACGTGGCGGCATGATGATGGAACGCGCCGATGCCAATGGCGACAAGGCCATTAGCAAGGACGAATTCACCACCGCCGCGATGGGCCGCTTTGATCGGATGGATGCCGACAAGAATGGCACGATTTCGGCCAATGAACGCCAAGCGATGAAGGACAAGCGCGGCGAACGTCGTGACAAGCGTGGCATGGCGCCCATGGAAGCGCCCGCCGAGTAAAGGAATTTCGCGCCGGAGTGGCGCTCACGGGCCTATCCCTCCTCTTACCCCATGCCCGTGGGTGCCCCAAAACTCTGGTTCGATTGGCGGGCCATCGCGTCAGACACTTTGCACCACTGCCCCGGTGTAAAGCATCTGGCCCGGTGGCCCGCCTTCTGCCATAGAAGAGCGCGTTGCAGCGCCGAAGGACAATAATGAGCACAGTATTGTGAGTATTAGGCCACATATATTGGTCGTCGATGATGAGGCTTCCATCCGCGAACCCTTGGCGCGTTATCTCGCCAAGCAAGGTTTCCGCACGACTGAGGCCGCCAGCGCGGCAGAGGCGCGGTCGATGGTGGGCGCCTATGGCATAGACCTTGTCCTGCTCGACATCATGATGCCGGGGGAGGATGGGCTTAGCCTGACCCGCCATTTGCGGGAGAAGGGCGATATGCCCGTGATCTTGATTACGGCTCGGTCCGAGGAAACCGACCGCATCGTCGGCCTTGAAATGGGCGCGGACGATTATGTGGTGAAGCCATTCAGCCCCCGCGAACTCGTCGCGCGCATCCGCACGGTGCTGCGCCGCAGTGCGCAGGGAACCCGGGTGGCCCCGACCGCCGCCGGTTTCCGCTTTGCCGGTTGGACACTGAAAACGTTGGAGCAAACCCTGCACGATCCCGATGGCACTTTGGTGCCTTTGTCCGGCGGCGAACTCCGCCTATTGCAAGTTTTGGTGGAGCGGGCAGGGCAAGTGCTGACCCGCGACCAATTGCTTGACCTTACCCAAGGACGCGAGGCCGGACCGTTTGACCGCGCCATCGACAATCAAATCAGCCGCCTTCGTAAGAAGTTGGAGGAGGATCCGCGCAACCCAAAACTTATCAAAACGGTGTGGGGTGGCGGTTATCGCCTGACCGCCGAAGTGGTGGCGGTGGGTTGAGCAACGCCTTTACCGACACCAAACACCGTTGGCGACCCTGGCCCAGCAGCCTGCCGGGGCAGATTATCATGGTCGCCGCGTTGGCGCTGCTGGTCGCGCAATTGGTGAACTTTGCGTTCCTGTTGCAGGGGCGTGAGCATGAGGCCGAGGTACAAGCGGCATCGATTGGCGTCGCGCGTATTGGCGGCACGTTGGATGCGCTGCAACGCGGCGAAATTGACGAGGACCGCCTCCTCGCCCGCCAAGAACGTCGCGCCGCGCGCATGGAAAGCGGGATTAGCGCAATGCGGCAGGACCGCCGCGACCGCCGCCGTGCGCGCGGGCTGGTCCGTATCGACCAATTGCCGCGCATGGCCCCGTTGGCGATTACCGATGCGCCCTTTGTGCCCGCAGAGCGGGAACTGGACACGGATTTAACCAACCGCGCCACCCAAATCCTGATGCAGGTTGAGGCCGGCCTGACCAACATCCGCGTTGACGAAGTCCATGCCGACGCCATGCCGCCCGAATTGCAATTGGGTGGCCCATCGGACCTGAAAGGGCCGGCGATGGAACGTTGGCAACAAAGGCATCAAGATGCTTTGTTAATCAGCGCGCAAATGCCCGATGGCCGAACGATTAGCGTATCGACCCGCGTGGTTACGCACGATGATAATGTCATGGCGTGGCTGATTGGGCAGACGTTGGTGCTGTATCTCGCCGTGCTGCTGCCATTGGCGTTCATTGCGTTTCGGATGGCAAGACCGCTTAAAACGCTTACCCAGCGGACGCAGGATTTCGCGCTGAATGCCGAACATTCCCCAATGGAGGAGGCCGGGCCGGACGATATGCGGCGGCTGATCGCGGCATTTAACCATATGCAAGAGCGGGTTGGCACGCTGGTTGGGGAAAAGGATGTGATGCTCGGCGCGATCGGCCATGATTTGAAAACCCCGCTTGCCTCGCTCCGCTTGCGGCTTGAAACCATTGGCGTCGATGATGAGGATGAAGGCGAGCGCGCACGGATGATTGATACCGTCGGCGAAATGGGCACGATGTTGGACGATATCCTAACGCTCGCCCGCCTTGGCCGCTCCGGCGAACCGATGGAGGCGGTGGATATGACTGCAATGCTCGCCGCGCTGACTGATGATTATGCCGATCAGGGTAAGGCAGTGCGATTTGTCGGCGCGGATGACGGGGCGGGCTATAAGGCGGGGCAGGGTGTGGCATTGCGCCCGGTATTGGTCCGCCGCGCGCTCCGCAACCTGATCGACAACGCGCTCACCTATGGCGGTGAGGCGGAAGTCGCGTTGGGCAGCAACGGCGCACACATGCTCATCACCATCGCCGACAAAGGGCCGGGCATCGCGGGCGAGGATATGGAACGCCTGTTCCAACCCTTCCGCCGCGCGGAGGCATCGCGCAATAGGAAAACCGGCGGCAGCGGGTTGGGCCTGACGATAGCCCGCGCCATTGCCCGCGCACACGGCGGCGATGTTACGCTGACCAATCGGCCCATACAAAACGGACAATCAGGCGGCCTTCTCGCCACGCTAAGCCTTGCGCGCCGCCCTGCCTAGCGCCTATACGTCCTGATAGGGGCGATAATGTGGGGAATGGGTCAGCATGAGCTATAGCGAAGCATTAAGCGACAATCCGCACCCGTGCCAAAATTGCGGCTCCACTTTGCAAGGCAAATATTGCTGCTCCTGCGGCCAACGCGCCCATGTCCATCGCAGCCTGTCGGCGATTGGCCACGACCTCGCGCATGGTGTGTTGCACATTGATGGCAAGATTTGGAACACATTGCCTTTGTTGCTGCTCAAACCCGGCCAACTCACCCGCCGCTACATCGCGGGGGAGCGGGTGAAGTTCCTGTCGCCGATGGGCCTGTATTTGTTTTCAATGTTCTTGTTGTTCGCTACCATGGCGTTGACACCATCAAATGAGTTGCCAGGGATAAAGATAAAAGAAAACCCTGAAGAGACCGAGCCAAAGCAAGAGGGACTCGGTAATGCGTCTGTCGATTTTACAACGGAAGACGACAATGACATCACTATTGAACGAGAGGACAAAGCGCCGGAGGATTCCAGTTGGCTGGAGCAAAAGGCGCAAAAGGCATTTAAGGATCGCGAGATGCTTGCCTATAAAATCAAATCCAATGGGTATAAATTGGCGTGGGTGCTTATCCCCCTCTCGCTGCCGTTCATGTGGTTTGTGATAATAGGTCGGCGTGGCTATCATCTTTATGACCATGCCGTTTTCGTCACTTATTCGATAAGCTTTATGGGGCTTTTGGCCTCATTGGCGGCGGTGATCGGCGCCATCCCCATGTTGTCGTGGGTTGAGCCGATAATGCTTGTGTTCATCCCGCCGATTCACATGTTTATCCATCTAAAGGGCAGCTATTCATTAGGCCGGATGGAGGCGTTTATCCGTCTCAATCTATTGTTGTTTTCGGTGACGGTTGTGATGGTGCTATATTTGATATTGCTGTTCTTTATGGGGATATTGTGAGGGGGCGGGTTCAACCGCCCCCAACCACTTAATCCTTAAACACCACCGTTTTATTGCCATTGGTGAACACGCGGTCGGCAAGGTGCCAATGCACCGCCTGCGCCAAAACGCGGCGTTCTATGTCGCGGCCCTTGCGCACCAAGTCGTCGGGGCTGTCGGCGTGGCTGATTTCCTCCACATCCTGATAGATAATCGGACCTTCGTCGAGGTCGGCGGTAACGTAGTGCGCGGTTGCGCCAATCATTTTGACGCCGCGCGCGTGCGCCTGATGATAGGGTTTGGCACCCTTGAACCCGGGTAGGAAGCTGTGGTGGATATTGATACAGCGGCCCGAAAGAAACTGCGCCATATCGTCGGACAGGATTTGCATATAGCGTGCCAACACCACCAACTCCGCGCCGGTTTCCGTGACCAATGCCTTAATTCGCGCCTCTTGTTCCGCCTTCGTGTCCTTGGTCACGGGGAAATGATAGAAGGGAATGTCGCCCAATAAAGTGATATTGAGCGCCTCTAACGGGTGGTTGCACACCACCGCCACGGGCTCCATTTGCAACTCCCCAATACGGTGGCGATAGAGCAAATCGCCAAGGCAATGGTCGAATTTCGACACCATCAGCAACACTTTGCGCCGCGCATTGGATGGGCGCAGCGACCAGTCCATGTCATTGTCCGCTGCATAAGGCGCAAAGCCATCATGCAACGCCGCCATCGTCGCACCGCCGACCAGTTCAAACACCACGCGCAGGAAAAACCTCTCGGTTTCTTTGTCATTAAACTGCTGCGAATCCAGAATGTTGCCGCCATGGTCGGCCAATATCCGCGTCACGCCCGCGACCAAACCGGCATGGTCGGCGCAGGATAGGGACAGGACGTAAGATGGATTGGAGGCGCTATTCTGGCTCATTTTTGACTCTCCCGTGGTGCGATCATGAAAATTATTGTTTGTGTTGCATACAAATTTTGATATGTGATTTGCAAGCGAAACTTAAAAAATGAGGAGAGAGCCATGAGCATCACCAATTTAGAGCAGAAACTTGCTGCCTCCGGTAACACGCCAGAGAGCATTGTCCACATGCTGCGCAATTCCAAAATTGGCGCGTATGTCTATCCCGTCGTGGCTTATGAGTTCTCCAACTGGCGCAATGAGCAACGCGCATGGCGCGAAACCGCGGTTTTGTTCGACCAATCGCATCATATGGTCAACATTTATGCCAAGGGACCGGACGCCGTCAAATTGATGCAGGACCTCTCCATCAACAGTTTCGGTAACTTCGAAATCAACCGCGCTAAGCAAATGGTGCCGGTTAGTCACGACGGTTACGTCATCGGTGACGGCATCTTGTTCCGGCTGGCCGAGGAAGAAGTCGTGTTCGTGGGCCGCAATCCGGTCGCGAACTGGATTCAATTCCACGCCGAAACCGGCGGCTATAATGTAAAGACAGTGTATGACAATCGCTCGCCCTCCATCCCCGATGGCAAATTGGTGACGCGTCAAGAGTATCGCTTCCAAATTCAGGGGCCAAACGCATGGGCCGTCATTGAAAAACTGCACGGCGGGCCGTTAGAGAAACTGAAATTTTTCCACATGAGCCATATGAACATCGATGGCTTGCAAGTCCGCACCCTGCGCCACGGCATGGCGGGCGCACCGGGTCTCGAAATCTGGGGCCCCTATGGCGACAAAGACCGCGTGCGCGATGCCATCCTAAAGGCGGGCGCAGAATTCGGCCTGATCCCCGTGGGCAGCCGAACCTATGCAACCAACACGTTGGAAAGCGGCTGGATCCCATCGCCACTCCCCGGCATCTACACCGGCGAGAAAATGAAATCATACCGCGAGTGGTTGGGTGCGGACAGCTATGAAGCGATGGGCTCGCTTGGAGGGTCGTTCGTGTCGGATAACATTGAAGATTATTACACCACGCCATGGGATTTGGGCTATGGCCCGTTTATCAAACACGACCATGATTTCATCGGTGCCGACGCGCTGAAGGCGATGGCGGATAAGCCGCAACGCAAAAAGGTCACGCTGGCGTGGAATGGTGAGGATGTTGCGAAAATCTTCAACAGCTACTTCAACGGCGGTGAAACCAATTACAAATGGTTCGACATGCCATTGGCCAACTATGCCTCGTCAAATTACGATGCGGTGAGCGCGAATGGCCACCATGTCGGCTTCTCCATGTTCACCGGATACAGCTATAATGAGCGCACGGTGCTCAGCCTTGCCACGGTCGATGCCGATGTCGAATTGGGCCATGAAGTCACGGTGACTTGGGGCGAACCCGATGGCGGTACCAACAAAGCAACGGTCGAGCGGCATGAACAGTTAGAGGTCCGCGCCATTGTCTCGCCCACGCCTTACTCGGCCACCGCGCGGTCCGAATATGCGACAAGCTGGCGCACGAAAGCCTAACATGGGCGTGCACCCCATCCACCCCAATTGGGACCTGCGCCCGGCTGTCATCACCGATGGCTATTCGCTGGAAATGACGGCGAAGGATTTGGCCGCGCTGGGCGATGCCGCGCCGCTGATTGCGGCGGAAACGCCGGTCGCGGTCACTTTCTTGCCCGGTGAAGACCCCATGGCGCGGGTGGCGGCGGCAAAGCGCGTGCGGGAGTTGGGGTTCGAACCCATGCCGCATTTCTCCGCGCGGCGCATCCTGTCCCCTGCGGAGTTTGAGGATTACCTCGGAGCGGTGGTGGAGCAAGCAGGCGTGCGGCGATGCTTTGTCGTCGCGGGCGACCCGCCCGAACCGCTCGGGCCCTATTTTGATAGCAGCGCGCTGATTGAATCCGGCGCGTTTGAGCGGGCAGGGATAAAGGCCATCGGCATCGGCGGCCATCCCGAGGGCCATCCCGTGATGAGCGTCGACGACACATGGGCGGTGCTAGACAGCAAAATCGGCGCAATAGAAGCGCGCGGCATGGCGGCGCTGATCGTCACGCAATTTGCCTTTGACCCGGACGCAATGATGGATTGGGTGCTGGAGGCACGGCGGCGCGGGATTGACGTCCCCATTCGTCTGGGCGTCCCCGGGCCGACGAGCATGAAGGCGCTGCTCCGTTTTGCCACCCGCTGCGGCGTGGGTGCATCGGCCAGCGTGATGAAGAAATACGGCGTGTCGATCACCAACCTATTGGGCAGCGCGGGGCCGGATAAGTTGGTGGACGCTTTTGCCAGCCGCCTGACTGAGGCACATGGGCCGGTGCGATTGCACTTTTATCCGTTCGGCGGGCTATCCAAAACGATGGAATGGATTAACGCCTATCGTGCGAACGCTGGTTAGGTAACCGCTTCCGCCGCCGCCAACAACGCCTCGGCCAATTCGGCGGGGCGGGACAGGAAAGGCGAATGGTCGGCGTCCAATGTCACTACCTTCGCGCCGGGCGACATATCCTGCATCAACCGCTGACTGGCAATCGGAATGGTCAAATCGTTGGTGCACTCCACATAGGTGCGCGGCAGGCTGCCCCATCGCTCGGCGGTCAATTGCAAAGGTGTCGAGCGCGGGCCATGCGGCTCATCGGCCAATCGCGCCATCGCGGCGGCGACTTTATCGGGTGGGGAGAGTTGCGCGAATACGGCCTCTGGATGCTTGCCAGTAATCCGTGTGCTATGCCCGTCCGCGACCGGCGTAATCAGCGAATCGAACGCAGGGTTTGCGGCCTCACGCGCCTTAAACTCCGCGCGGCTTAGGCCATTGGGCAACATCATCGCGCAAATATAAACCAGCGCATCAATGGCATCCGGCGCGGTTTCGGCGGTTTGAGACACCACCAACCCGCCACGGCTATGCCCCGCGAGGATGACGGGTTTTTGCGTCGCAGACCGGCATAAATCGGCGGCAAAATCAGCCCACCCCTGCAACGTCACCGCCGCCAAAGCCGCCGCATCGCCGCCTATGCCGGGGAGGTCGGGGGCAATAACCTCATGCCCATGCGCCCGCAACATCGCCGCGACTTCATCAAAGCACCATCCGCCGTGCCAGCTGCCGTGGATTAGGACAAAACTTGCCAACTGTCGGTGTCCTCAAATCTTTGGGGGGCGAAATTGCACCCGCCCCCTTGGGAATTACAATTTGATGATAACCGTTTTGGTTTCGGTATAGGCCTCAACGCCTTCACGCCCCTGTTCGCGGCCAAGGCCGGATTCCTTGTATCCGCCAAAGGGCAGGGCAGGGTCGATGACCGCATGGCAATTGCCCCAAATCGTGCCCGCTTTCAACTTTGCGGCCAATTTGTGCATCGTCCCCAAATCTTTGGTCCACACGGCGGCGGCAAGGCCGAATGATGTGTCGTTAGCTTGGCGAGCGACCTCGTCCAAGTCGTCAAAACGTTGCGCGACGACGACGGGGCCGAAGATTTCTTCGCGCACGACGCTCATGTCCGGCTTCACATCGACCATGATCGTAGGGTTGACGTAGTAACCGTCCGCCGTGGGCGCATCGCCGCCGACGGCAATCGACGCACCGGCCTTTTTGCCTTGGTCGATATAGTCGAGGACGCGGGTGTATTGCTCATCCGACACCAATGGCCCCATGTGCGCATCGGGGTCGAGCGAGGGGCGCGGGGCCCAGAAATTGGAGGCTTCGGCCATGTTCTCCAGCACGCGGTCGAACACGTCTTTATGCGCGTACACGCGGCTACCCGCGACGCAAACTTGACCAGAGTTGAAGAAGATACCGCCCGCGGCTCCTGCGCCGGAAATGGCGGGGTCCATATCGGGCATGATGATGACGGGGGATTTTCCGCCCAGCTCCAACGTCACGCGCTTCAGGCTGTCGGTCGCAGTACGGTTGATGACTTTGCCGATTTCGGTGGAGCCGGTGAAGGCGACCTTATCAACGCCGGGATGGCGGACCAGCATGTCGCCCGCCGTATGGCCATTGCCCGTGATGATGTTGACGACACCCGCCGGAATGCCGCTTTCCGCCACAATATCTGCAAGGCGTAAGGCGGTGAGCGAGGTTTGCTCGGCAGGTTTCAGGATGACGGTGCAACCAGCGGCGAGGGCTGGCGAGATTTTCAGCACCGCCATCAGCAGCGGGAAATTCCACGGCACAATTTGCGCCGCAACGCCAATAGGTTCGCGCCGGACATAGGCGTGAAATGCACCATCGGGTGCGCCGGACAGGCCGCTGTGCGTGACGGAAAGCTTGGTCGTCCAACCGGCCATATAGCGGATCATGTTGATCGCGCCGGGAATATCCACTGCGCCCGACATGCCGACGGGCTTACCATTGTCGATGGATTCCAGTTCGGCAAATTCGGCCGCATTCGCCTCCAGCAAATCCGCGAGTTTCAGGATCATGCGTTCGCGCTTAATCGGCGGGATGCTGGTCCAGCGGCCATCGTCAAACGCCGTGCGCGCGGCGGCAACGGCGTTGTCCACATCGGCCTTGGTCGCATCGACGAAGCGGCTGATGATTTTGCCATTGGAGGGGTCGATCACGTCGATGATTTCACCGCCGGAGCTATCCACCCATTCGCCATTGATGAACAATTGCGGTTTGCGGTCCAGCGCCTTTTGCGCGGCGGTGCTGTAAGCGAATTGGTCGTATTTTACGTTGGTTGGTGCGTTCATGGCATGTCTCCTATCGGGGGCTAGGGGGTCGGTATAACGCGGCGCTACCCCGATGTCATCGGGCGATAGCGGCCTTGGTTCGTGTTAAATGCGCGCGTCGGCAATATCCGCCCCTTGGCGTAGTGCGGTCAGTTTCTTCCACGTCACTGCCGGGTCGATTTTGCCATAGCCCGCGAAGGTGCCGAACCCACAATCGGTACTCGCCACCACACGGTCCTTTCCAACGATGGCGGCATAGCGTTCAATGCGTTGCGCAATCAGTTCGGGGTGCTCAACATAGTTTGAACAAGTGTCGATGCAGCCTGGCGCAAGGATTTTGTCCGACGGAATTTTGGCATCGGCCCAAACTTTCCACTCATGCTCATGGCGCGGATTGGCGGCCTCAAACAATATGGTGGAGGGGCGGGCCGACAGAACGGTAGCAATCACTTTTTCCAGCGCGATGTCATAATCATGCGGGCCTTCATAATTGCCCCAGCACACATGCATCCGCATTTGTTCAGGCGGAATATTGGCGGTCGCGGCGTTCAGCGCCTCCACATTGGCGGCGGCGATTCTGACGAATTCGTCGTCGGTTAGGTCTTGGTATCCGGTGTGGCGGCTCATGGCGAGATCGGGGCAATCGAGTTGCAAGTAGAATCCGGATGCCGCAATCGCCTCATATTCGGGGCGCATCGCATCCACCAAATCCGCCAAATACGCCTCATGGCTTGGGTAAAACTGGTTCGGCTGAAACGCGGTGATCAGGCCGGGGGAAGCGGCGTTCATAAAGCCGCTGACCGGTTTGCCCGCCATCGCCTTTTTGAAACGGCCAATATCCTCATGGCATGGGTCCAAATTGACCAATTCCACTTTGGAAATCGCGGCGGCGCGAACGAATTCTTGATCGCCCATGATTGCGGCGAGTTTCTTCCTGAACTCCGGCAAGGGCGCTAGGTCGAGCGCGGGTTTGCGGGGAACGTCGCCGCCAAAGCCGCTTAAACGCTCGGTTATATAAGTGGAATAGCCGACCTTGCCCAACTCGCCATCGCTGGCAATCGTCACGCCGCATTCGATCTGCATGTCCACGGCGGCACTAATCGCGGCCTGCACCTTCGCATCAAACTCGGCGGCGTCATATGGTTCGCCATGGTCGCGGGCGAGGAGCAGGGGGACCAATTCGTCCCCGCGAGGCAGGCTTCCGACGTGGGATGTAGCGATGGTCATGGCTGTTCCTCTCTCAATTGGTGGCAAGTCCCAAAATTTATGGGCTTGCAATTTGTATGCAATACATACAAAACTACGCGCAATCGAAACGCAAGCAAAATCGGCACAGCGCCGCAATTTACGGAGAGGCCCCCCAATGAACCAAAATCTCGAATCCATCTTGGCGCAGCAGGGCGACATTGTCCACTTCCTACGCAATCAGCAGGTCGGCCCCAATGTCTACCCAGGCGTTCCGGCGGAGTTCTCCAACTGGCGCGATGAGCAACGCGCATGGGCAGAAACCGCGGTGCTGTTCAACCAAAGTTATCACATGGCCGAATTGATGGTTGAGGGGCCGGGCGCGTTTGAATTCCTGCACGGGCTTGGCATCAACAGCTTCAAGAATTTCGTGCCGATGCGCGCGAAGCAATATGTGCCGGTGACGCCCGCTGGCTTTGTCATTGGCGACGTGATTTTATTCTATCTGGGCGAGAATCAATTTAACTTGGTCGGTCGCGCACCGACATTGAACTGGTTGATGTTTAATGCCGAGGGCCGCGATGACGTGACCCTTACCTATGATGAGCGCACCGCCGCGCGCCCCGACCCCGAAAACCGCCGCCATTACCGCTACCAGGTGCAAGGGCCAAATGCCGCCGTCGTGATGGAGGACGCCTTGGGCGCCGCTGCGCCGGAATTGAAATTCTTCCACATGTGCGAAATGCAGATTGCGGGCAAAACCGTTGTCGCGCTGCGCCACGGTATGGCGGGGCAACCGGGTTATGAGCTGATGGGGCCGTGGGAGGACCGCGATGTGGTGCACAGCGCACTGGTTGAGGCTGGCAAGAAGCACGGCATGAAGTTGGTCGGTGGTCGCACTTATTCGTCGAACACGTTGGAATCGGGATGGATTCCATCACCTCTCCCCGCGATTTATACGGGTGAGGAATTGGCCGCTTACCGCGCATGGCTGTCGGCAAACCATTACGAATCGAAGGCGTCGATCGGTGGTTCGTATGTCCCCGACACGGTGGAGGGTTATTATCTCAACCCATGGGATTTGGGCTATGCGCATATGGTCAAATTCGACCACGACTTCGTTGGTCGTGCAGCGTTGGAGGCGATGGCGGAAAAGCCGCAACGTAAGAAAGTCACGCTGGCGCTCGACAATGAATCGGTATCGGAAGCCATCTACGGCCAATTCGGCAAAGGCGAACTCCGCCCCAAATATATGGAATTCCCAAGCGCAGTCTATTCGATGCACCCGTTCGACCGCGTGGAGAAGGACGGTGAATTGGTCGGCTTGTCCACCTGGATTGGGTATACCGCCAACGAAGGCAAGATGCTGACGTTGGCAATGGTCGATGCCGAATTTGCCGAACCCGGCACGGAAATCGAACTTGTCTGGGGCGAACCCGATGGCGGCACGACCAAGCCTACGGTCGAACCGCACCGTCAAATTAAAATCACCGGCGTGGTCGCGGCGGTGCCTTACTCCGAGGTTGCCCGCAACAGCTACGCGCCAAGCTGGCGGAACAAAGAAACGGCCTGATATGACGCCCATCGACCACTTGCTCGCCGAACGCGCCATTGAGCGCATGATCATTGATTATGCCGCGCACAATGACGCGGGCGAGTGGGCGGCGTTGACCGATTTCTATGTTGAGCATGGCCGGATGAGCCGCCCGACCGCGCCGGATGATTTTATCGAAGGGCGGGCGGCGATTTTGGCCGCCTTCCTCTCCCGTCCTGCGCGCAAAAGTCGGCATATCGTCGCCAATATCCGTGTTGATGTTGCCGATGACGGGCAATCCGCGACGGCGAGCAGCCAGATATTACTGTTCCTTGAGGCCGGAGCCGCGCCGTTGGTGGGCAGCTACGCCGACCGGCTTATCCTCACCGATGACGGCTGGCGTTTCGTCGAACGTCGCGGTAGTTTGGATTTCTAAATCCGAACGGGAGCGAACATGACAACCGAAACTACAACCCCCCATGCGGGGAGCGAATGGGCAGGCGCGATGGGCGATCGCTGGGCCGCCAACGTGACAAGTTTTGAGTATATGATTTCCGATATAGGCGAGGCTTTGCTGGCCCATGCGGGCTATACCGACGGCGAAAGCGTGGTCGATGTCGGTTGCGGCGCTGGCCCGACCAGTGTGCGGCTTGCCGAATTGGTGGGGCCGCAGGGCCGCGTGAAGGGCGTGGACATTGCCCCGCAACTGATTGCGCTGGCCAACGCGCGTTCAGGAGGTAATGCGAACCTGTCTTTCCAAACATTGGACGCGCAAACTGGCGCGGCGCAGGGTGCGCCCTTCGACCGGCTGTTCTCCCGCTTTGGCGTCATGTTTTTCGCCGATAGCGTGGCGGCATTCCGCAACATGCGCGGATGGTTGAAACCCGGCGCGCTGATGGATTTCGCCGCATGGGGTCCACCCGCCGCCAACCCCTGGTTCGCGCGCGTTGGCGCGATTTTGCAAAAGCACTTCGATACGCCACGGCCCGATCCCCCGGCCCCCGGCCCCATGCGTTTTGCCGATATTGAGGCGACCATCGCGATGTTGGAGGTGGCGGGGTTCAGCGATGTCACATGCGAAGTGCACGACACCCTATTGCCCATCGGCGATATCAGCGGCACCGTGGAGGCGGCCATCGCTTTTGCCATGAACAGCGGGCAGGTGGCCGCGCTCTCCGCCGAAAAACCGCATGTGTCATTGGACGCCGTGCGCGCCGACTTCACCGCGATGGTAGAGGAATTTGTAACCGTCGATGGCGTGCGCGTGCCGGGCCAAGCGTTATTTTATTCCGCGCGGGCGTGAGCCGGGAACCCTTGCGCAGCCCCGTGGGTTTGCTACTCTAACCGCCAACCAACCGGAGCCCTGACCCATGTGCGACCCCTTTACCGAATCCGAAAATGCCGCGTTTTTGAAAAAGGCGTCGCTGAACCGGCGGCAGGTGTCGGTGATGGGCGCGGCGGGCGTGGCCATGGCGGCGATGCCAGCGTGCGCGACGGTGACTGCCTCCTCCGATGGCGCTACTCCGCCGACGATGGAGGGATCGCAAGTCCAAATCACCTTGGCCGATGGTGTTTGTGACGCTTATTTTGTCAGGCCTTCCGGTACAGCACCCGCCGTCATTGTCTGGCCCGATGTGGCTGGACGCCGCGATGCCTATCATCAAATGGCAATGACTTTGGCAGGGCAGGGCTATGCCGTGCTCGTTGTGAATCCCTATTACCGCAACGCAAAGGCTCCCGTTCTTTCGACCTTTGCAGAATGGCGCACCGATGCGGGGCAGGCGACCATCAAGCCGATGAGGGAGGCGCTCACCCCCGACGCCATTACCCGCGATGCCGCCGGTTTGGTGGCGTGGCTGGATCAGCAACCGCAAGTCGACACCTCACGCAAAATCGCTGCCATCGGCTATTGCATGGGCGGGCCATTCACCTTCCGTACCGCCTATGCCGGAAAGGACCGCGTGGGCGCGATTGCGTCTTTCCACGGCGGTGGCCTCGCCACAAATGGCATGGATAGCCCGCATTGGCTCATTGAAAAATTCAACGCCGCGATGCTAATCGCCATCGCGCAAAATGATGACGAACGCGACCCGCAGGCGAAGGAGATACTGCGCCAATCTGCCGATGCCGCCGGACGCTTTGCCGAGATTGAGGTCTATCCGGCGCAACATGGATGGTGCACAATCGACTCGCCCGTCTATGACGAAGTGCAGGCAAATCGCGCCTTTAACCGGATGATTGCCCTTTTTGATGCGAATTTGTAGGCGGCGGCGCGGCGGCGCGGCGGCTTAGTCGAACGCCATTCGCCCGCCGCGCTTCCCAACCCTATCCTCTGTATTCTCATCAAAATCGCGCGCATCATGGCGTTCGCGCAGTTGCGACGCTGGTTCGCCCCAATAGCGGTTGACCATTTGCCCGCGTTTGACCGCCGGACGCGCCTCCATCATCGCGGTCCAGCGTTCAAGATGGGGATAATCTGACACCGACAGAAATTCCTGCGCGCTATACAGTTCGCGCATCACGCCACCATACCATGGGAAAATCGCCATATCTGCGATGGTGTATTCGTCGCCAACCATGAACTGATTGCTCGCCAAATGCGTGTCGAGCACATGCAGTTGCCGCTTTACCTCCATGGCGTAGCGGTTGATGGCATATTCAATCTTCATCGGTGCATAGGCGTAGAAATGGCCAAAACCGCCGCCCAGAAACGGCGCGCTGCCCATTTGCCACATCAGCCAGTTGAACGTTTCGGCGCGCTTGTGTGTGTTGGTGGGCAAGAACTGCCCGAATTTTTCGGCGAGATAGACGAGGATGCTGGCGGTTTCGAAAACCCGCACCGGCGGCGTGACGCTGTGGTCCATCATCGCCGAAATCTTGCTGTTTGGGTTGACCGCGACAAAGCCGCTGCCGAATTGTTCGCCCTTGCTAATGTCGATCATCCATGCGTCATATTCGGCATCCGATACCCCGACGGCCAGCAATTCCTCCAACATTATAGTGACCTTCACCCCATTGGGCGTGCCCAAGGAATAGAGTTGCAACGGGTGCTTGCCGACGGGTAATTCGGCGTCATGGGTCGCGCCGCTAATCGGGCGGTTGATGTTGGCGAAGCGACCGCCATTTTCGCTATCGTTGGTCCAAACCTTGGGCGGGACATAGCCAGCGGGTAAATTGTTCGCGGGGTCAAAATCGGCCATGGGGCAATCCTTTGTTTGAGCGTCAGCCGTTTTGCCAAAGGGCATTAAGCGCGGCTTGCAAATGCGGGCGGTGCTGTTCCGGCACGCGGGCGATAAGGTCGCCCTCAAACGATGTAATGATTGCCATCGCCGCTTTCAACTTGGCTTTGCCGGTATCAGTGAGCAAAAGCGCGTGGCTTTTGCCGTCCAAGGGCTCTTTATACAGCAAGCCTGCCGCCTCCAACCGTGCCAGTAAGGGCACCATATTGGCGCGTTGGATGTCGAGTTTCCGGCCCAGCGCGCTGGCGGTTAAATCATTGTTGGCGTTTACTAAGATGAGTACCGATGCCTCGGTGTGGCGAAGGTCGATTGCGGCTAGTCGCGCGCTCAATTCGGCAATCATGGCGCTGGCCGCACGGCGGAGCGAGTAGCCGGGCAGGGATAATAAAGGGTCTTTCATATTGCGCAGAATAGAGCGCAAGAATGCTATTGCCAATAGCATATAGGAATGTTATGACTCATAACAACATTACCCCTTAGGAGACCCCCATGACTGACCGCGCCGAAGCCGATACCGTTGCCTTTGAAGTGAAAGATGGCGTTGCATGGGTCAAACTCAACCGCCCCGAAAAGCGCAATTGCATGTCGCCCAAACTCAACCGCCAAATGAAGCGGGTGATTGAGGATTTGGAGTTCCGCGACGATGTGCAAGTGCTTGTCCTCACTGGCGAAGGCGATGCCTGGTCGGCGGGCATGGACTTAAAGGAATATTTCCGCGAGACCGAGGCGCAAGGGCTGGGCGCTATCCGTAAGGCACAACGAGAGGCCTATAGCTGGTGGGAGCGGTTGCGTTGGTATGAAAAGCCGACAATTGCGATGATCAACGGCTGGTGCTTTGGCGGTGGCTATGGCCCGTTGTTCGCATGCGACATTGCGATTGCCGCCGAAGACGCGCAATTTGGCCTCTCCGAAATCAACTGGGGCATTTTGCCTGGCGGTGGTGCGTCGAAAGTGGTTGCGGATTTGATGCCGCTTCGCAAAGCCATGTACCACGCGATGATGGGTGAAAACCTGACCGGAAAACAGGCCGAGGCGCAGGGTTTGGTGACGGAAGCCGTTCCCGCCGACCAACTGCTCGCCCGCGTGACGGTGATTGCCGATGCGTTGAAGGCGAAGGACGGCCATGCCCTGCGCGCCACCAAATGGGCGGTGCGCCGCATGACCGAAATGACGTATGACAATGCTGAGGATTACCTGATCCGCGCGCAAGAGGCTCTGCATAACTTCGGCGGCGTTGAGGCGCGCAAAGAGGCTACGCGGCAGTTTTTGGATGAGAAAAGCTTTAAGCCCGGGCTGGGCACGTTTGATACGTCGAAAATTAAGCGCTGATAGGGACTGGCGTTCGCGCCTAACTTCGGGACAATGAACGTATGATCCACCTCGACGCCACCGCGACCTATGCACAGGCGATGCCGAACCATTTGGCCATTGGCGATTTGAAATCTGGTCGCCGCTGGACCTATGCGGCGTTGCACGGCGCGGTGGACCGGTTGGCGGCGTGGATTGTCGCGGAATTGGGTGAGGCGACCGGCGCGCGGCTGGCTACGCTTTCCAAGAACAATGCCGAAATGGTGATGTTGCAACTCGCCTGCATCCGGTCCGGCACCGTGTTTATGCCGCTCAATTGGCGGCTTGCGGTTCCGGAATTGGAGGCGTTGATTGCCGATGGCACGCCGGCGATCCTGTTCCGCCAAGAGGGCCTAACCCCTCCCGTCAATGCGCCGCGCACCATTGATATTGGCGGAATGCTGGCCCTAGGGGAAGAGGGCAGCGCCCCGCCGCCAAGAGCGCGCCGGTCGTTTGAGGATGTCTCCACCCTGCTCTACACCAGCGGGACAAGCGGACGGCCCAAGGGCGTGATGCTATCCGAGCGGAATAATTTCTGGGGCTGCACCAACCTGATCCATGGCAATGCGGTGAATCCCGGCAGCACGTTTTTGTGCGATATGCCCTTGTTCCACACCGCGGGCCTGATGGCGGCAACGCGCACGCCGTTGCTGGCGGGCGGGGCGGTTTGGATTAGCGAAGGTTTCGACCCCGAAGCGACCTTGGCGCGGATGGTGGACCCTGCGCTTGCCGTCACGCATTATTTTTCCGTTCCGCAAATGGCGGCGACATTGTGGAACCGGCCCGAATTTGACGCGGCAAAGCTGCATAAGCTGGTCGCATGGGCGATTGGCGGCGCGCCCAATCCAAAGGCGCAAAGTGAACGCTTCGTCAACGCTGGCGTGCGCATTTCCGAAGGGTTCGGGATGAGCGAGGCGGGCAGTTGCATGGCTATACCGCCGTTTGAACTGCCCGAAATGCTGCGCAAAGCGGGCAGTTGCGGTCTGCCACTCATGACGATGCAGGCGAAAATTGTCGATGATAATGGCGACGAGGTTGGCCACGGCGAGCAAGGCGAATTGCTGCTTTCCGGACCCAGCATCGCCATGGGCTATTGGAACCAACCGGAACTCACCGCCAAGGTCTTCGTCGATGGCTGGTTCTATACCGGCGACGCGGCGATGCGCGATGGCGAAGGCTATTTCTATATCGTCGATCGAAAGAAAGACATGTATATCTCCGGCGGCGAAAACGTCTATCCCGCCGAGGTTGAGGCGGCGATTGCGGAACTGACCGACATTGCCGAATGCGCCGTGGTCGGCGTGCCGGACGAGCGTTGGGGTGAGGTCGGCCGCGCCTATATCATCCCCGTTGCGGGCAGCGATGTGACCGCCGAGGCCGTCATGGCACACTGCATCGGGCGATTGGCGAAGTTTAAGGCGCCGAAGACGATTGTGCTCACCGACTCCATCCCGCGCACCGGATCGGGCAAGGTGCAAAAGCACATCCTGCGCGATAGGGCGATGGCAGAGTTGGGACTCTAACGCGCGGCCTCATCCTCCGCCAAAATCGCGTCGCCGTCTTTTTCCGGCAACATCAGGAACATGACGAGTGCAAGCACCGACCCCATCGCCATGACAGTCGATACAGTCAGCAATTGATCATTGCCCAGCCACGTAAAGAGCGCGCCCGCAATCAACGGACTGCCCGCCGCGCCCAACCGCCCGACGCCCAAGGCTAAGCCGGTGCCCGTGCCCCGCGCATGGGTTGGGAACCCACGCGCGAAGGCGGCGTAAAAACCGCTGATTGCCGAATTGGTAAAGAAACCCGTCAAGATGGTTGCCCATTGCCATGCGGACAGGCTCTCACGGCCCATGCCGAACGACGCGACAGCGACAGCCCCAACCAACAACATGAACGCCGTGGGCCACCGAATGCCCAACTTTGCCATCACAAAGCCGAACGAAAGGCTGCCCAAAAATCCACCGACATTGGCCCAGGTCAGCACCGTTGCTGCCTCCGCTGGTGGGTAGCCCGGCGGATAATCGGACACAATCTGCACCGCGAATTTCAGGATGTAGTAGAAGGTCAGCGTGTGGAACATATACCCCAGCGACAGCAATATCGTTATGCGGCGCAATTTGGGATGTGACAAAATATCAGATACTTTTGGCTTGGTCGTCCCCGCCGCCTGCACGGGCAAGGCATCAATGGGTGCCTTCCCAAACGCGCGCAAAGTTTTGTTCGTGCCTGCCAAATTACCCTTCGACGCATGAAATGCTGCCGTTTCGGGAACTAGCCAAGCGACGATGGGGATTAGCAATGCGGTGACGACGGCCCCGAACAGGAAAATCGCGCGCCACCCATGGTCGGGTAACAACCACTCCGACGCCGCAATCCCGCCGATAATTGCACCCAGCGGATAGCCCGCGACATAGGCGGCAATCGCGGTGCGGCGAAAACGCGTGTTGCTGCTTTCCGCGGTCACCGCATTGGTCGCGGCCAACATGCCACCGATGCCGATGCCGGTAAGGAAACGATAGGCAATCATCGGTGTGACCGACTGCGCCGTGCTCGCCAAATACATGCCAACGGCCATTAGGATGAGGCAGGCAATCATCGCTGATTTGCGCCCTGTCCGGTCGGCCATTCCACCCAACAGGATGGAGCCAAAGCCCATGCCGACCAACTCCGCCGACAGAACGACGCCCAACGCAGACCGTTCAATGCCCCATTCCTTGGTCATACCCGGCGCTGCAAAGGCGCTGGACAGCACATCGAACCCGTCAAGAGCATTGAGTATGACCATCAAGATCACGACAACCCATTGCCGTGCTCCCATGGCGGTGGTGTCGATTATCGTGCGGGGGTCATTCATGTTTCTCTCCAGAATTGGCTCTTTTGGCGTTGGTATTTGGTCAGTGCTATTCGTGTATGCGTTCCAAGAAGCTCACAAACTGCGCAACTTCATCCTCGGTAAAGCGGGACTTCAGCCATTCTTCATGCGCCTGAATCGCCGCCTTTGCCTCCACCAGCATGGCGCGGCCGTCCTCGGTCAAGTTCAAGGTTTGCTTGCGCCCGTCATTCTTCGCCTTGCCGCGCACCAGGAAACCGCGCGATTGTAGACGGTTGACGATCGCCATTGTGGTGGCGCGGTCCATGCGCATCCGCTTGGCCAAGTCGGTTTGCGCAATATCGGGGTGGTCGTCGATCAACCACAACACTGAAACCTGTTTTTGGCTCAATTCCAAATGGCTAAAACTGTCTGTAAAGTGACGATACACCGCGCCGTGCGCCAATCGAATGTGGAAACCCACGATGTTGCGGATTTCGCCAATGTCCTCGTCGCCCGGCTCATGCGGGGTGGTAGGAACCAGAATTTCTTTTGGTCTAGTCATGTGCTCTCCTGGGGAAGATTGTTAGTGGAGCATACAATTAATGTCGAGAGGAACCTGTATGCCATAGTTTTGCGATAACCCCAATGCCAATGGATTCAATGCCCTATTGCTATCGGTGTCAGTCCGTTTAGATTGCAATATAGCGGTTACGGTATCGGGTTCTTCGCGCATTATTTAAGGTTGGATAAGCAATATGGACGAGGCGACGGAAACAAAATCGGGCGGATTTCAATGGCAATATATAACATGGCCATTCGCCATTGTTGGCTTGATAGGCCTTGCCGTGGTGATTTACATCGCCTTTGTGCTGTTCTCATTTGAACGCCCCCGCGCCGAACCGGTTGTCGCCGTGCAAGCGGATGGTAAGCCCATCGCCTTTCAATTGGGCGGAATACAGCGCTTGCCCGGTACGCCTTATAGGGCAGTTCAAGTGCATGAAGAGCGCGGCGAAGATATCGGCAGCTATAGCAAAGGCTATGACCGCGATATCCGCAATGTTCTTCTGCTGGAGGAAGCGACAGGCAAATCGCTGCGCCTGCTCCCCACCCATGATCAAGAGATTGAAACGGTAAGCTTTTGGTCGAAATTCGGTCCGGTTGATGGTGCTAATGTTGATGCAGAAAGCGCCGCTATGAAAGCCGCCGAGGCCGCTGTTGCCGGGATAGAAACACCAGCGCAAAATACTAAAGCGACCGCCGTCTATTACATCATCTTTGTCCAAAATCCTAAGAATGGCAAGGCGCGGCAGGATATAATCATTGGCGACATCGCGACGCAGGATCATAATGTTGTTTTGAATGGCCTATCCGATGTGGAGCAATATTGGTCCATTGGCCCCGATAAATTGGCAGTGCTGGCCCGCAAGGATGGGGCGTTGTTCTATTTTATCATCGACATGGCCAATCGCAAAGTCATACTGACCCAAAAAGTAGAGATATAGGCGCGCGAGCGATACCGATGCCGCAATTTTTAGTTGCAAGGTGACCGCTTTTTGATACCTTGCGGCGCAACTGGTTCGGGATACGATGGAGCTTTTATGAAAATGATTTGGGGCGCGGCAATGGCCGCAATGGTTCTGGCTGCATCGCCGGTTGCTGCGCAGGAAACAACGGATGCACAGCGCAATGAGACGTTGAAGTTATATTACACGTCCATGTCTTGCTCGCAAAGCGCGTCGGTGGCGTCTGTGTTTGACGACAAATTGGATGCAGCCGGAAAAAAGGCCTTGGAAGATGAAGCCGCCTATTGGCTTGTTCTCGCTGGTTTATTGGGTGAGCAAGTCGGCCATGATGCCAACAAGGAGTTCGCCGATGAAGCGCAACGCATTTTGGCGACTATGGATTTGCTGGGCAATGATGCCGTTGTGGACCATTATAAAAAAATGCGCGCGCCATGTAACGGCATTTACGTTGAGTTGCAGAAGAGCAAGTAATCGCACAATGGCGGATACTTGCCCAGTTTTGGCAGGTGAGTTGATGCCGATGGAGAAATGCTAATGAAACATTCAACCAAAATTCTTGGCGGATTGGCGTTATATTGCGTGGCTCTTGCTCCGGCAGCCCCCGCCTTTGCGCAGGATGCTGCCCTGAGTGATGAGGATACGCAGGCCGCCTATGCCATGACCATGATGTGCCTTGAGGCCACAACGTCCATGGCCATCAAGGCGCAGCAGGCCGGCGACACCGCTGCTTATGATAAAATGAAGAACGACGGCGCCCTTTGGCTGGGCGTGGCCGAGACTTTTGCGAAGGATTTGGGGCGATCCGCCGACACGGATTTTGACGATTCGGTGGGCCGTATATTGGCCGAGGGTAATTTGTTAGGCGACGACGTCGCTTACGCGCGGCAAAAGCAAGTCTTCGACGCATGCAGTGTTATCTTAAATTCCACCGCGGAATGAGCGTCCTGCGTGCTGCGGACAATAAGCAGGGAAAGGGGGCTGTCACGGCCCCCTTTTCTTTTGCCCTTTCCATACGTCGCGCGCATCCCCATATGGCGGCGATATGACGACATCAACTGACCTGCTGTTTGATCAGCCTTTAAGCTTCTCCATCCCATCGTGCGACACGCGAGGGCGCAGCGTTCGCCTTGGCCCCGTCATGCGCGACGTTCTTGCCGCACACGCCTATCCGCCGCCGATTGAGGCGTTGCTGGCCGAGGCCTTGGTCCTCTCGGCATTGCTGGGCGCGTTGTTTAAGGAGGACAAGGCGCAACTCACTATGCAGGCGCAAACAGAGGGCGGCGTCGTGCGCCTGCTCGCCGTTGATTACCGTGTTGGCGTGGTGGAGGGCATGGGCGAATTGCGCGGCTATGTGCAATTTGACGCAGAACGCCTCGCGGAACTGGGGCCGAAGCCGACATTGTTCGGTCTGTTCGGCAAAGGCTATCTCGCCATCACCTTTGATCAGCAATCGGAGATTGAGGGCGCGTCTAGCCGCTATCAAGGCATTGTGCCGTTGGAGGGCACATGCCTGTCCGATGCGGCGCAGCACTATTTTGAGCAATCGGAGCAATTGCCGACTTTCTTGCGCGTCGCCGTCGGCCATGTGTCCGACGCGGACGGTATCGACCAATGCGTCGCGGGCGGAATCCTTGTCCAACATTTGCCGGATGGCGAGGAAGGGCGCGAACGGTTGCACACGCAATTGGACCACCCGCAATGGGAGCATGTGCGGATCCTGTCGGAAAGCATCAGCGACGCGGAACTCATCGACCCGGCCTTGGCGCAGGATACGATTATCTGGCGCCTTTTTCATGAGGAGGACGAAATCCGCGTCGCCGCTGGCTTGCCGTTGGTGAAGGGATGCCGTTGCGACGCGGTGCACATCCGCGACGTGATTAGCCGCTTTCCCGCGACCGAACGCGCCGATATGGCGGATGAGGACGGCATGATAACCGTCGATTGCGCGTTTTGCTCGCGCCTCTTTCCCTTGCCAGTGGGCAGTTTTGTCGCCGAGTAACACGTTTCGTCGATGTTAAGCGTCGGTTCACCGCATGAGTGGTAACTCATTGCTGTCCAGCGCGTATTTTGATGTCGCTGCTCGATAGGAATTGACGGACATGTTTGCGACCAAAGGCCATTTGAAATCCATCGCGCTGACGCTTGTCGGCGCCGCGGCTTTGCTGTCCGGCGGCGCAGTGGTGGCCCAGGCATCGCCGCAAATCTTGTCCTTCATGGCCGATGGACAATGGTCATTGAAGTCAGTCGGGCGTAGCGGTGCGGAGGCCCGGTCGCTGTGCCTTGGCAACGCGGTGGCCCCTATCGCGCAGATTGAACATCGCGGGCAAACATGCCGCATCACGACTCAGGAAATCAGCCCGCGTGAGGTGGCGTTCAGCTATGATTGCGGTGCGGGCAACAATGGCTACACCCGCGTGCGTGCCGAAACCAACAAATTGGTGCAGGTGGATACGCAAGGATTTAAGGGCAACATGCCCTTCCACAACCGCTATGAGGCCCGCTGGTCGAGTGCAGTTTGCGGGTAACATTTCCTGCAATTCAAACGAAAAAAGGGCGACCAATGGGCCGCCCTTTTTTGTTTGCGATTGTAACGCGGGATTAGCCGTTATTGATTTCGCTACCCAGCGAGCCGTATTTTGCCTCAAAACCGGCGGTGTCGCCAGCGGCCAGCAATTTCGCTTGGTCAATCCAATTGTCCCGCTCGACGCGGCCTTTGAAATTGCCCAAATGGCCATCGACTTCGGCAATGTCTTCTGCGCCCCATTCGGCGATTTGGTCAAAGCGGGTAACGCCCAGGGACACCAGCAAAGCGTTGAGTTTGGGGCCGACGCCTTTCAGCAGTTCCAGATTGTCGGGCGCGCCGACGGCGGCCTTAATCTTTGGCTTGGGAATGGCCGCACCAACGTCGCCCATCAGGCCGACGGCCTTATCCTTGCCGGTGCTTGCTGCGCCAGCAACTGCGCCGCCAACAGCAGCGGCACCGCCAACGACTGCAGCGCCAGTGGCGGAGACGCCATCGACAACGGCGCCGCCAGCATCTTTGGCAAGATCAACTGCTGCGCCAGCAGTATCGGCAACGGCGCCGCCGACCGCTTTTGCGCCATCAACGGCAGCACCGCCCGCGTCTTTCGCAAGGTCAACGGCTGCTGAACCGGCGTCTTTGGCCATATCCACCGCTGCGCCAGCAGTGTCGGCGACAGCGCCGCCAACGGCCTTTGCGCCGTCAACCGTAGCATCTACCACATCACCGGCCATTTCGCCGACTTTGCCCAAACCAGCGGCCCCAGCGGCGGCAACACCGCCAACGGCACCGGTAATGCCTGCGCCGATTTTGCCGAGACCCGAACCGATTTCGCCGGTCTTGCCATCACCATCCAAATCAGCACCCCAATCAGCATCAACCGATGGTGCGCGGCCCCAAACCCACCATGCGGTGGCGAAACCAATGATGAGTGCGAGTATGAAAACCCACAAATTCGAAGTTATCAATGTCAACATTGTTCAATCCTTCCTGTCCGGTCGTGGGCATCATGGGCTTCTGCGCCCGTGCCGCACCACGGTGCGATATTTAGCTGCGTTTGAACACCAACCGGCCAATGAAAAGGCCAATGGCGAAAGTGACGAGCAGCAACAAAAGCGATTCTAAGAGTAACGGCATGGGTTATTCCCCCTTCGCAGGTGCAGCGGCAGGGGCCGCGGCGGATGATGTAACAGTGAATTCGATGCGGCGGTTGGCGGCGTTGGCTTCTGCGCCGGTGCCTTCGACCTTGGGCTTGGAACTGCCAAAGCCAGTCGCGGTGATCCGCTCGGCGGCGACGCCTTGTTCAACCAATGATGCCTTCACTGCATCGGCGCGGCCTTGGCTAAGCGCTTTATTCACGTCCGCCGAACCGGTGGCATCGGTGTGCCCATCCAACGCGACAACCGTGCCCTCGCATGATTTCAACGCATTGGCGACTTCTGCCACCAATTTCACGGAATTGGCGTCGATATAGGCGCTGCCCGATTGGAAGTTGATCGTTTTGCCCGCCATCACTTGATTGATATCCTGTTGGCAGGCAGCGATAGCTTCTTTGGTCGCTGGCGCTTCAACTTTCGCAGGAGCAGCAGTAGCGGTTGCAACGACAGGTCCGGTATCCCA
>JBGSSR010000291.1:0-12261 GCA_041736905.1 Sphingomonadaceae bacterium
GCATTTGCGCGCGGCCTTTGCCTGCCGAAAGTGTGACGACAGGGCCTACGTCAAGCCGTGCGGCGCTGTCTTGCCCGCCGGTCGCCGCCATGGCCCCCGCGTCTAGCCGCCATGATCCAGCGGTGTGGACAGGCTTGGTAAACGATGCCTGCCCATCGAAAAACTGGCTGGATTGCCCTTTGTCGGGCCAGACTGCGCCGCCTTGGCCATAAGCGTTGAAGGCGACGCCATATGGCAAGTTCACGTCGGACATGCCGCCACTGACAAAGGCGGCGGTGGCATCGGGGCCACCAGTCCTCACCCGCCGTTCGCCATGCAGGGTGATGGGCAGGGCAGCAAAAGGTCGCACCGCGCCGCCAATTGCGAACTCCGCCTGTCCGCCTTTCGTCATATCGCGGCTGACGCGGGCATAGAGATGGCTGCGTCGCGCGAACCCGCTATTGCCCAACCGCCAATCGGCGCGCACGAATATCTGGCTGCCACCATAAGTAGTGGCCGTCGCGCCGGGCGCGGCATCGGGGCGGTAAAAGAGGTATGCGAAAAGGCCGAACCGGCCTGCGCTGGGCGCAATTTGTGTTGGTGGTGCCAACCAAAAGGGCGCGTCAGGTGCGGTGTCCGCCATGACTTCGGCGGGCAAGTTGGACATGCCACCCGCCAGAAAAAGCGGCCCCAATTGCCCCATATAATCGCGGTCGATGTCATCCAAATTATACGGCGCAGTGTAGGTGACGCCTCGGGCTTGCTTGTCCGTCAACGCCGCAAACTCAGCCGCCAAGGGCGCAGCGGAAAAATGAGAAGCGAAGAGGATGCCGCCAACAGCACCATTTTGCGGTGGACTCGATGCGTTTGCGGCCAATGGCCCTAACTCCCCTGCGACCGGCGCGCTTTGTTCGGTTATCTCACCCGATGGAAACGGTCGCAACCGCACCTCGCCATCGTCGCCAATGATAAACAAGGCGCGCATCGTCACCCATCCGCCCGCAATAAGCGCGAGCGCCCAAAGCCCCGCGCCGCGTGTCGGCTCCACCCGTGGGTGATGAAGGGGCAGATATTCGCGCAACGCGTTACGCCTCGCCCTGCTTTCGAACTGGAGCATGATCATGCGCGCTGTGCGTGGTTTTATCCCATGTCAACGGCCGGCCCAGGCAATGACGCGCATAGCGCATCACGGCGCGGCGCGCGGCCATGATGGCGATGACATTGGCCACTGGTTGTCGCGCCATCGACCAAAGTCCCTGCCGCCAGCCATAACGGCGCCCGACAAAGGCGGCGCGGACGAACAAGCGCCAGAGCAGCATCATGCCACAAATTGCAGCCATAAGGGCTAGGGTAGCGTCCTCTTCGCGAACTGGCCCAACGCCATCGCCGTCTCCACCGATGGCCCAAATCACCGCTGATAACGCAATCAACGCATAGCCCATGGCCAAAATAAACGCCGCGATGATGCTGCGCCGGTCGTGCAGCCGCATCCAATATTCGACTGGTCCCCCGCGCCAGCCCAGCCGGTCCCATCCGGCAAGCGCAATGCCGGTCAGCCAGCGGGTCTTCTGCCGTACCGCATCGCCAATCGTGGTCGGGAACAAAGCGCGCGTGGCGACCAATGCGCCATCCGCGCCGTAGTGATAGGCCAATACTGGCCGTCCGCCCAATTCGTGGATAAGCAGGCCGAGCTCATAATCCTCAACCAGACTGTCGCTGGAAAACGGCACGCCGCCGCGATCCTGCGCGATGAAGTGCATCATGTCGCGGTCAAACGCACATCCCACTCCGGCAGCGGGCAGGCTACCCCCCAAGGCGTGGCGCACGCGCAGGGTTTTGGCATGCGATTCAGTGAACTCATCGGCATAATGGCCCGCCACCCATGCTCCCGTTTCGGGGATGAAGGGGACCACGGGAATTTGCACCATCGCGTGCTCGGTCAAATAATGGCGGTGCAGCGTGAGTTCCTCCCCATGCACCCAATCCTCCGCATCGTGCAGGACGATACCCCTATAACGAAATCCGCCCGCCGCTTCGTCGGCCTGCATCGCCCCCCATAATCGGTTAAGGCAATTGCCCTTGGTCGTGGGGCCTTGTTCTTCATTGATGACAATTTTGACTTGGGTGGGATAGTCCACCCCGCGCATCGTCGCGGCAATGGTGGCGGGGTCGTTGCAATAGCATCCGATGTAGATCGTGTAGGCGTCCATTCCCCACGCCGCCTGCATTCGGCGAACAGTGGGGCCGATGACTTCTGCCTCCTGCCATGCAGGAACGAATATGGCGAGTTTTTGGAGCGAAATAGTCGCGGCGGGAACAGGCTGTGCGCTCTTAATCCGTCCTGTCATCCGCAGGATAATATACGTCACATCAAAGCCCAGATCGTCCAATGCGCCAAGGGCAAAGAACACCACGCACACCAGCAACATTTCGTGCTGGATCACGCGCAACGCCTCCATCATGGATAGAGTATCCATCAGTCCCCCTCGCAACGCCCCGCATTTACGTCCAATTTGGATGCTATGGTTTTATTGCATGAAAGCAACGATTTTTGTAATATTTTACAAATTCTCAGGACAGCCCGCGCGAGCTCTCGCATTTCAATTTTTTAGGCGGTAAAGTTGCGCCCTGGCTTTTCCCAAGCTAGGGAAGGGTAACATCGGCAAAAAATATAGGATAAACCATGACCGTCTCCGCCCCGTCGCAATCCCGAGATGCCGGCGCTCTTGCCTTTTTGAAGGGCGAAGCCGGCGGCGGGGTGTTGTTGATGCTGGCCGCGGCGGCCGCGATGATCTTCGCGAACAGCACATGGGCCGATAGCTATTTCCACCTTCTGCATGCCGAGGTTGGCCCGACTTTGTCCGACAAATTGGGGCCGATGACGGTGCATTTGTGGATCAACGACGGGTTGATGGCGATATTCTTCTTCCTGGTCGGGTTGGAAATTAAACGCGAGTTCCTCGACGGTCGGCTGTCCACTTGGGACAAGCGGCGACTTCCCATCGTTGCGGCGGCGGCGGGGATGGCGGTTCCGGCGCTGGTGTATTTGGGCATTACCAGCGGCGAGCCTGCCTTGCAAAACGGCTGGGCCATTCCCGCCGCAACCGACATTGCGTTCGCTATTGGCGTATTGGCGTTATTGGGCAAGCGGGCGCCGACCTCGCTGAAACTCTTCCTTTTGACCGTCGCTATTGTCGATGACATGGGCGCCGTCGCGATTATCGCGGTCGCCTATACGGTGGGCCTGAAAACCATATGGCTGCTCGCCGCCGCCGGGGTCATGGTGGTGATGTCGGTGCTGAACAAGAAAAAGGTCTATACGCTTTGGCCCTATATCATCCTGGCCATCATCCTATGGTATGCGGTGTTGATGAGCGGCGTTCACGCCACGATTGCGGGCGTATTGGCGGCGTTGATGATACCCATCATCATCACGCCCAATGCGCCCGATGCCAAGAACAGTCCGCTGCACCGGATGGAACATGCCATCCATCCGTGGAGCGCGTTCCTCATCATCCCCATTTTCGGTTTCGCCAATGCGGGTGTGGCGATTGATGATCAGATTTTATCGCTGATTTTCGATCCCTTGCCGCTTGGCGTCGCCGCTGGCCTGTTCGTCGGCAAGCAATTGGGCATTTTTGCCGCAGTTTTGGTGGCGGTGAAGTCCGGCTTTGCCAGCAAACCGCGCGGCGCGACTTGGCTTCAGATTTATGCCGTTGGCCTTTTGTGCGGTATTGGTTTTACGATGAGCCTGTTCATCGGTGAACTCGCCTTCCCGGGAAGTGACGAAATGGCGGCGCTGTATCGCGAGGAAGCGAAAGTCGGCATATTGATGGGATCCATCCTCTCCGCGATTTTTGGCTATATCATCCTGCGCTTCGCCCCGCTGCACCCCAAACATGCCGAGGTTGAGGCCGAACAAAACGCCGAAATCGCGCGCGATGGGGATATTGATAGCGTTGAAGAGGACGAAAACGGCTTGTAAGGCGCGTTACTTAATCGCGCCGCCCAGCCATAATTTCGGCACCAGATACAGGGCAGTCAGGAACGGATGCCGCCGTTGCCATGGGGTGATGGCGATGTTCGTTCCGGCGTGGCGGTTGATTTTCCAACTGAGATAATCAATCCCGCCCTGATAGGTGAACGCCGCCTTGGTCAGGCGTGCGATGGTGAGGAGTTTGCCATTGCGGCGCAATTTGGGCCATCGGTTGCGCAACGCCTGCGCCGCCGCATCTTGGCCCGCCGCAACACGCACAGCGTCGCCCGACACCTCGGTTTTCAGGGCGCAATGGGGCAGGGCGGCATGGCCAAATTCGCGGAATCGCCCCTCATCAAAGGCCACCACGGACCGCGCGCGTTCTTTGCGCTCGGCACGCAATTCAGCGGAATAGGTGAGGGCATAGCCCGCCTCCCACAAGGTGACAATGTCGGTCGGTGCTTGTGTTTCCGCGAGGGCCAAATCCAGCAGCGTGGGTGCCGCGCCCGCCACGGCCTCCACTGACATCGCCTTGGCCTGCTCGTCCGCCGTCCACACCAGTCGCGCCGGTTGCGAGAACCGCGCCCAGACTGACACGGCGCTGGCATCCGCCCGATTGAGGCTGTGAAAATCCGCCTCATCCAATACCGCGACTTTGCCCATCAAATCCTCATGCGTCACGGGGAACACATTGGGCGGAAGACGGCGGTTCCATTTCGCCATCCACGGCTTTTCAAAGGCCGCATCATAATCCGACACGATCAAGTAAAAATCGAGCATCTCGCCGACCAACTGTTCCGATCGCAAACAGCTGCCATAGAACAACACCGCGCGTGCAGCATCGCCATAAGGCGTGGCGATGGCGGCGGCAAAGGCGGCAATGCGAGCATCCACGGCTACGGCCAATTCCGCCGCGATGAGGGAGCGCAAGTCGTCAGCCATGGTTCGCGCCTTAAGCGGCGATTTTCAAAAACGGCACCGGCGGGGTGGAACGCAAGGTGATGGAGTGGCCCGCGCTGGTGTGGAACACCTCTCCATCCAGAATGACGCTGCCATCGTCACCTTCGATCAGAATGGAATCCTCTTGCTCCAAATGGACGCCGGAGGAACGGCTTTTGCCGAATTTGCCAGCAACGGCAAAGCCTAAAGCCTGAAACAACGCTGCAGGGCGGTTGTCCACTGCCATAATGCGCAATTTGCCCAGACCCCCGCTGGACGTTTGCGTACCGAGCAGCAGTTTTTCCAATGTCGTGACAATGAGGATGGCAAAGCTGCCCTGCAACTCGCCACCACGCAGGAAACTGATCCGCATATCTTGCGACCGTTTCGGCAGGAACCGCGCCTTTATATTCAACATATAGGTGAAAATGGACAGGAAACCGGCGATCACATGGCTAATCCCATTGGGCAGGCCCAGGGGGTAAATCTGATTGCGGCAATAGAGCATCGCCTCGGCCAAACCGGCACCGCCCAGGAACATGCCGAGCACGGGCTTGGCGCCTTCGGTCCCATCGGACAAAGCAATGAGTTCGCGGACCACGATATGCTTGCTCAAATCGCCGCGAGCCAGCGCAATGATTTTTTCCAGCGCGGCAATCGGGTCGCCCTCCGCGCCCAAATCCAGTGCGATAAGGTTGGTTTTGCCATTGGGCAACACCGCAACCGGCGGCGGCGTGCCCGCAAAATGGCCGCTATGATACAACTCAGTCAGCGCCGTTTGCACCGTACCATCACCGCCATTGATAATTAGCACGCGGGGCTTCACCCGGGCGATGGTGCGCAAGGCTTGCTCAATTTGGGCGACTTCCTCGACTTCGTAATGGAATATGTCCGGATTGCGCGCGCAGAAATCACGCATAGCGGGCAATTGTGACCGATTGCCCGTTGAATGCGGATTGGAAAGTAACGCGACCAATGACATGGACTGTTCTCATTTTCTAAAATGGCCCGCGGACGATGTCGCTCACGGGGCCGGGCTATTTCACATATATTTCATCGAAATCGAAATCGACTTCAGGCCGTCACCCACAGGAAACGCCACCTTTGTTACCGATGGCTTGCCGAGGTTGAACACGTTAATCGATGGATTGTTCGACATGCCGCCGCCATCAGTGGACAGGTCAGTTTTGCCATTGGCGTTGATATCGTGGCGCACAGCAATGCCATAGCTGCCCGATTTGGGGACCGGCATGCACACCTTCATCTCGCCTGCCTTTGCGGGCACTTCGATGCGGTGAATCCACGCGCCTTTTTTCAACCAAGCGGCTTTGGTCGCGGGATAAAGTTGCACCCGAACCTTGCCCTTGCTGCTCTTCACGCCTTTGACCGTGACCATAACGGCGGGCGACGTGCCTGCGCATTTGGTCATGTCATTGCCAATTTTCGTGGCGGCGTAAGCGCCTGAAAAACCGGCGAGAGACAGCGCAAGCGCCGCCCCAATCATCGCAGGATTTTTCGCAATTTTCAGCATGACTGTCTTACTCCTGGAAGCTATAGCCTGTGACGCAGATGCGGGCGTTTAGGGCATTGGACCTTCCGAACCAACCTGCCATATGGTGATGCTTTGCGGCCAAATTAGGGTAGCAGGGCGACGAGAAGGTGAAATTTGACACAATTGTGGCAGTCATTCGGTAGTTTGCATCATCGGGAGGCATCCCGGTGAAGGCGATTGACCGTTATATGGCGCGCTTAATCGCCGTGCCCTTGTTCGGCGCGTTAATCATCGCATCGATGTTGCTGGTGCTGGATAAGATGCTGCGCCTGTTTGATTTTGTCGCCACAGAAGGTGGCCCAGTGCGCATTGTGTGGCGTATGCTGGCCAATATGATGCCGGAATATATGAGCCTTGGCATCCCCATCGGATTGACGCTTGGCATATTAATGGCGTTTCGGAAGCTCGCCTTGTCGTCAGAATTGGACATTTTTCGCGCCGTTGGCGTTGGATACACGCGGTTGCTGCGCGTGCCCTATTATTTCGCCATCGCGCTGGCGGTCCTCAACCTTGGCATTGTTGCATACCTGCAACCCTATGCGCGTTATTATTATGAGGAATTGCGATTCGACCTGCAATCGGGCGCGTTGGGCGCATCGTTGAAAGTGGGCGAGTTTAACAAATTGGGTGAGGGCATTACTCTGCGCATTGATAAGAGCGAGGATAATGGCGCAAAACTAACCGGCATCTTCGCGCGCATCGAAACGGGCAGCGGGCAGACGGTTTCGGCCACGGCGGAGCGGGGGCAGTTCCTTCGCACCGATGACCCCGAAACGATGCTGCTGCGGTTGGGCAATGGGACGCTTATCCATGATTCGCCGAAGTTCGCTTCGCCCCGCATATTGACCTTTGCCACGCAGGATTTGCCGATTTCCCTGCCCGCTTTGGAGGCGTTCCGCGCGCGCGGGGCGTCGGGGGTGGACAATAAGGAAAAAACCCTGCCCGAATTGTGGCGCATCGGCGGCGATGAGGCAAAGCCGGTGGCCGACCGCAATGCGGCGCGCGCGTCGTTCCATTACCGCGTGGTGGAAATCGCGATGATGCTGCTTATCCCCTTGCTGGCAGTGGCGCTTGCCGTGCCGCCGAAACGGTCGAGCAGTGCGCTGGGCGTCAGTGTCGCCATCGTGTTCCTAGTCACCTATCACAAAATCAACGAATATGGGCAGTCGGTGGGCGCATTGGGAATAGTCGATCCCGCATTGGTCATTTGGGGGCCTTTTGTACCGGTCGCGGCGCTCATCCTTTGGATGTACCATGTCGCTGCGCATGTGCCGGGGGGGCAGCCGATTGGCGCGTTGGACAAGGCGGCGAATAAGGTGGCGGGTTGGATAAAGGCCATTCCCAAACTCTTCGCGCGCAAGCCGAAGCGTGTCGTTGCTCCGGCCGAATAAAGGCGGCATAGAACCCAAATGAACCTGTCCTTTTTCCCGTCGATGCCGATTAGCCTGTATATGGCGCGCCTGTTTCTGGTGCGCAGCTTTGCGGTGCTGGCGATGTTGGTGATCATATTGATGGCGCTGGATCTGTTGGGGGAAAGCGGCAAAATCCTCGCCTATCCCGGTAATGGGCAGGGAGAGATTCTCACCTATATTGGCCTGCGCACGCCGCAAGTTGTGGCGCGATTCCTGCCATTTTCGGTGTTGCTGGGCACGCTGATTACCTTTCTGGCGCTCAATCAAAATAGCGAGATTGTCGCGATGAAGGCGGCGGGCCTGTCCGCGCACCAAATTCTGGCCCCCATGATTTTGGCCAGCCTGTTGGTGGCTGCGATTAGTTTTGGGTTCAATGAAAAAGTGACCGCACCAACTACAGCACGCCTGACTGCGTGGAGCGATAACAAATTTGGCCCTATTCCGCCCGACACGGGCCTGAAAAGCAACGTCTGGACGCGGTCCGGTGAGGATTTGATACAGGCGAAATTGGTCGTGGGTGACGGGGATACCACGCGGTTGGAAGGCATCACCGTCTATCGCCGGTCGGAAGGGAAGTTGATTGAGCTTATCGCTGCCGACAAGGCCAGTTACGACCCAAAAACCGGATGGCGCCTGACCAACGTCACGCGCTTCGACACCGGCAGTGCGAGTGAGCGGACCGCGCCCGATATGATCATTGGGCCGGAATTGACGCCGGACCGGTTCACTTTGGCGAAGGTTGATCCCGATGCGCTGTCCATGGGGCAATTGGGCCGCGCCATCGACCAATTGCAGGCCGCCGGTCGCCGCACTGCCGAGTTGGAGGCGAATTGGTGGCATAAGATTTCGGGGCCGTTGTCCAGCATCCTGATGCCCTTGCTCGGCGCAGTTGCGGCCTTTGGTCTGGCGCGGTCGGGGCAGATATTCGTCCGTGCCGTGGTTGGCATGGCGTTGGGCTTTGCCTATTTTGTCGCGGACAATTTTGGTTTGGCCATGGGCGGATTGGGTGCCTATCCGCCATTGGTCGCCGCATGGGGACCGTTTTTCCTGTTCCTCCTCATCGGTGAGACGGTGCTCATCCGTTCGGAAGAATGAAGCTCACCCAAACCACGCGGTCTTACCCGACCCATTGACCAAATTGCGGAGCAACTTCGGCAGGCTATCATAATTGCCGCCGTGATAACGGCTATCGGCGGGCAATTCCGCCATCAAGCGGCGATGCGCCTCGGGCAGATTATGGTACGGCACACCGGGCAACAAGTGATGCAACGCGTGGTAACGCAGACCGACGGGCGCCCACAATTCGGGCAAGAGGCCGGGCGGCGGCACATTGACGCTGTCCAGATATTGCTCGGTCACGCTCATTTCCGCGCCGTCATTCTCCCACAAATGGGCGACGAGGGTGCGCACTTGGTTGAGCACCATGACGCCCGCCATAATGCCCAGATACACGCCCACGGCGATCAGCGGGATCACTCCGGTGACGGTCAATGCGATGAGCGTCATTGCCCAGATACTCGCGGCCCATTCCTGCCGCGGCCAATGTTTGGCAAGCTCGCCCTCGGGTGGTTTGCGGCGAAACACGGGGTTGATGATAAGGCCCGACAAACGCTCCCGAACCAACGTGCGCAGCGGCGGGAACAGCGCGGACAAGGGCCCCAAAATGCCGAACCTTATGACCATGCCGATCGGCGCAAGCGCGCTAACCGCAACGAAAATCGGCACCGTCCATGGTTTCATTAACGCAAGGGGGAGATATTCAGGATCCTCCACCGTGCCATATTTTTTCTTATGATGGTGCAGCGAATGGATGCCCTCATACATGAAACTGGGCAGCATCATCGGCACGCCCATCACGGCGTTCCATGCGGTGTGAAATCCGGGCATCAGAGCGCGGCGTTGGTGGGTAAGTTCATGGATGAACAGGCCGGCCCGATAAAGCGTCAGGATCGACACAATGACCATTGCCGCCGCCAGCCATGCTGACCCGCCAGTCAAAGCAATCGCCATCACGCCCGCCATGCTGGCATAGCCGATCAGCGCCGAAAGGCCGAAATCCGCCCAATAAATCCGCATATTGGGCGCGGACAAATCGCGCGTCAGTTTCGCCACCGCGCGGATCATCGCCATATCCTCGGCCCCGCGTGAGGGCGCATTAGGAACGTCGTCGGTGCTGACTTCCGCAGCGGCCTTGGGGGCAAATGTCATATCTGTCATTGCTTCACACTCAATTTGGCCATGCGGCTCATGGTTTTACCTTTACGCCGTATCGCCGGTTGTGGCTCCCCACCCAAAAGTACACTTTGTTCCTTATGCCATATAGCATGTTTCATGGCGAGAATAGGGCGCGGACGCGGCGCAATCATTACAAGATTTTCGCTTATGCCTTGCGCTTTTGGCCGCTTTTGGCTTAGCACAGGCTGAACCATATCGCCCTTGTCCGCAAAAGGGCAAGCATGGGAAAGGTTCCACGTGTCACAATCCGCCATCGAAATTCGCCCCGTCACCGATAAGGCGGGCCTTAATGCCTTTATCGACGTCGGCTATCGCCTGACGGAAAATGATCCCAACCAAGTCCTGCCGCTGCGCATGGATATGGTTGAAATGTTCAATCCGGCGAAGAATCCCTTTTACGGCCATGCGCGGGTGCAGCCGATGGTGGCCTATCGCGGCGGAAAAGCCGTGGGCCGGATTAGCGCGCATATCGATGAACTCGCACTCACCCAACCGGTGGAGCAAGGCATGGGGCCGGGCACCGGCAGCTTCGGCTTTTTGGAGGCGGAGGATGAAGGCGTCGCTCATACCCTCATCGCGGCGGCCGAGGATTGGTTAAAGGCGCAGGGGATGACCCGCGCTTTGGGTCCGCTGAGCCTGTCGATTTGGGATATGCCCGGCGTTTTGACCTTTGGCCATGACCATTCGCCGACGATATTGATGGGCCACGACCACGCGGATAAGGCGGACTGGATTGCGGGTGCAGGCTATGCGCCTGTCAAGGAATTGCGCACTTATGACGTGATGATTGCCGATGGCTTCCCGCCGCTCATCGACCGGATTGTGAAGTCGGGCGAGAAATCCAGCCGCATCAACGTGCGCCGCGTGAACAAAGCGAAATTTGACGATGAGGTCAAAATCATCGTTGATATTTTGAATGACGCATGGTCGGCCAACTGGGGCTTTGTGCCGTTTACCGAGGCTGAAGTCGCCTATACCGCCAAGAAATTGAAACCCATCGTGTTCGAAGAACTCATCATGATTGCCGAGGTTGATGGCGTGGCCAAGGCATTTATGATTGTCCTGCCCGATATGCATGAGGTGCAAAAGCCATTGAAAGGAAAACTCTTTCCCTTCGGTTGGCTGAAACTGCTGCTCTGGCTGCGCAAACCGCATTCGTACACAATGCGCGTACCGTTGATGGGCGTACGCAAGGAGTTGCAGAACAGCCGCATGGCCAGCCAATTGGCGTTCATGATGATCGAATATATCCGCCGCGCCGCCGTGCCGGTGTTCGGCAGCCAACGCGGCGAAATCGGTTGGGTCTTGGACGATAACCAGGGGATGAACGCAATCGCCGATGCGATTGAAAGCAAGGTGAACCGGATTTACACGCTGTACGCCAAGGAATTTTAGACAGAAGGAATTTTAGCGCGCGTTACAACCGCTCGAACAAATCGACGGGGTCATCCTCCAATACGCTTTCGCCGAATTTGGTATAGCCCAATTTCGCCGCCACTTTGTGCGAAGCGGCATTGTCCGGCGATATGACGCACACCGTGCGTTGTCGCCCGTGGGTGGCGTCGAACCAATCGAGAATGGCGGCCATGCCTTCGCTGGCATAGCCTTGCCCCGCCTTGTCGAGCGCGACAATCCATCCGCCCTCGGGGCAGCCATCAAAATGCGCGCCGAGGTCTCGGTCGAATTTGAATAGGCCCATAGTTCCGACAAAGTCGCCGGTAGCGGTTTCAATCGTCATGAACGTGCTATAGCCGAACAACGCCCAACCGCCCGCATTGCGGACATGGCGGGCGAAGCTGTCCGAACGCGTGGGTTTGAACGGCCCCAAGAATCGCCTTGTTTCCTCCGGCGTAACTAGCGCAAGCAAATGCGCCTCATCCCCCACTTGCGGCGGGCGCAGCGTCAGGCGTGCGGTGATCAATGTGGGGCCTAATGCGTTCAAAACAACAATCCGATGCTGTGCAGGGTGAGGCCGACGAATCCGCCGACCAATGTGCCGTTGATGCGAATATATTGCAGGTCACGGCCCACCGCCTGCTCCACGCGGTCGGTAATCGTGCCCGCATCCCACCCGCGCACCGTGTCGGAAATCAGCATGACGATCTGGTCGCCATAGCTGGCCGCCGCGCCGACGATGGCGCGCCGCGCAAAGCGGTTAATTTGCCGCG
>JBGSSR010000299.1:0-3078 GCA_041736905.1 Sphingomonadaceae bacterium
CCGCGTCGCATCGCCGGGCGGCAGCACGCGGGAGGGGATGAATGTGCTAGACGCCGACGACGCGCTTATCCGCCTGTTGGAGGCCACGCTCGCCGCCGCACGCGACCGGAATATCGCGCTGTCGAAGCTTGCGGATTGACCTTAGCGCCAATCCCACATACCTAGTGCGCGTTCATTTGCGGGAAAGGGCGTCGCAGTTAAAGCGAGCCTCAATACCCCCAATTACGAGGATTTCTATGCGTCTCTTTGCCGCCCTATTCGCCGCCATATCCCTGCTGCTCACCCCCGCCGCCATGGCGCAGGATGCGACGCCGCCGGTGCAGCCGACCGCGCCGGTTTTGGACCCCGAGAACATCTGGGTTTTGGACCTGTCCAATGGCGGACGCGTGCGTATTATGCTCTATCCCGATAAGGCACCGGGCCATGTAGAGCGCATTAAACTACTGACACGGCAGGGTTTTTACGACGGCCTCGTCTTTCACCGCGTCATCCCCGGCTTCATGGCGCAGGGCGGCGACCCGTTGGGCGATGGCACGGGGGGCAGCAAGCTTCCCGATTTGAAGGCGGAGTTCAACGCCCTGCCCCACGTCCGCGGCGTCGTTTCCATGGCCCGCTCGGCCAGCCCCGATAGCGCGAATAGCCAGTTTTTCATCATGTTCATGCCCAATTTGAAACTGGATTTCAAATACACCGGTTTCGGCCGCGTGATTAGCGGCATGGAATATGTCGACGCCATCGCCCCGGGTGAGCCGCCAGCGGAGCCGACCGTTGTCGTGCAGGCCAGCATTGAGGCCGACGGAAAAGCGCGGCCTGTGATGGCTCCACCGGTGGAGGCCATGAGCCCGCAACCGGCTGATGCGCCAGTGCAGTAGGGTGGGGTTTTAGGGTGTATCCCTTTTCACTCGTCCCACGTGAAGATTAAGGGCAAACTCCATTTTCGATAATAACACACTAGCTTGGAACCTTGCTCTAAGCCGCCGTGGATGTATAGCCTGGCTAATTGATGAAATGCCGATTGATGGCTATTTACAAAATCTGTCAGGCTTTTTGACCGATTGCGGTGGTTCTTGAACTCTCGCGTTTCTGGTGAAAGAACGTAACTCGCCTCGCGCTTGTGGCTGTAAACATAGAGAATTGGTCCTTGTTTAAGGTACCAATCAAAGCAATCCCGTTCCAAAAGGCACCATGCGGTTCCGTCGGAACAGGTTTTCGCTGCGCGATAGTCCACAATTTGCCACAGCTCAAAATCAGTGTTCTGGAAAATGGGATGAAAGCCATCTCGGCAAAAACAACCTGCCGGCAGTGCCCTAAATTGTTCGATTCGATCGTTCATTTAAATTTATTGATCAAAAATACAGGGTGATCAACAATTTTTAGTTAGCCAAGAAGGCGATAGTCTCCTTTTTCGCCTTCAAACGCGATAATGCCTTCATCGCGCAACTCTTGCAAAACACGGCTTAAAGTTTGTGCGGGCGTCTCGCCTTGCGCCTTCACATCCGCCACGATTTTTGCGAGTTGCGATTGGATAAGCTCTTGGCGGGAAAAGTTGGCATCGCCCTTTTCCAATACCAACTGGCGAACCGCTTTCTCAACCGCCTGCCGCCATGTTAGCCGATTCCCAATGGCCTGCGGTGACCGCTCAAATAAAGTTAGCCGCAAACTTTCTACCGATAGATTGGCGTTGCGGTGCAGAATCCGATGGCAATTTGGACAAAGGGCCGCGAAATCCGCAATGGTGGATTGATGGTCCTCGCCCAACGCTGAAATGGGCACGCGGTGGTGCGCCTCAATAAAGTCTATCGCCAAACTGCCATAGATTTCCTCAAGGTTTGTGGCGCAAGCCTCACAACGGCATTCGGTCAATGATTGTTTGAACAGCCGCACGAGTTTGGCATCCCGCTTGCGCTCCATTCGCAAGTGGATCTCCATCCTCCCCTCTTGGCCTTTATATTCGGACGCCTCTAGGCGGAAACCTTCGTTATCCTTGTCGGTGGACCGAAACCGCCACGTGCCGGAACCGCGCTCTGACTCGAACAAGTCCGCTTGACCTAAGTAAGCCTTATAATCAGAGCAGTTTTCCTGAAGCCTCGCACTAACACTTTGCTCTGGTCTAACAGGAAATGGCCCCTCGAAGTTCGCGACAATATAGTCGGCAATTTGCTTATAATGCGCCTCGCCGCCGAGGGCGTGAAGGGCATCAACAATGTTTCCGAGTGTGACTGGCATAGCGCCTTGTTATCCAAACTGGCCGAGAATGCAAATCCCCCTCCCAATTCCCGAACAACCCGCCTAAGACGCTCCCCCATGCGCGTTGACCTTTTCGATTTTGACTTGCCCAAGGATCGCATTGCGTTGCGGCCTGCCGTCCCCCGCGATTCTGCGCGGATGTTGGGGGTGTTGGGCGGCGGCCTAAGCGACCATCGGGTCAGTGACTTGCCCTACCTGCTGCAACCCGGCGATTGCCTGATCTTCAACGACACCCGCGTCATTCCGGCGCAGTTGGAGGGTATGCGGGGGGCGGCGCGTGTGGGGGCTACCCTGCACAAACGCATCGATTTGCGCCGGTGGCAGGCGTTTGTGCGCAATGCGAAGCGCGTGCGCGTCGGCGATAGCATCGATTTTGGCCAAGACGTGACAGCGACGGCGGAGGAGCGTTTGCCCGATGGCTCGCTCGTCCTTGCCTTCGATGGGGAGGAGCCGGTTGAGGTGTTGCTGGAGCGGGCGGGGACCATGCCCCTGCCCCCCTATATCGCCGCCCAACGCGCAATTGATGCGCGCGATGCCGACGATTATCAAACATTGTTCGCGCGCGAAAAAGGCGCAGTGGCGGCCCCGACGGCGGCGCTGCATTTCACGCCGGAGTTGATGGCGGCGCTATCCGAACGCGGCATCCTCACCGAAACACTCACCCTCCACGTAGGCGCGGGGACGTTCATGCCGATGAAGGTGGACGACACCGCCGACCATCAAATGCACAGCGAATGGGGCCGCATCGCTCCTGACACCGCCTCCCGCCTAAACGCGGTGCGCGCCGCCGGTGGCCGCCTGATTGCCGTGGGCACGACCAGCTTGCGCCTC
>JBGSSR010000302.1:0-3169 GCA_041736905.1 Sphingomonadaceae bacterium
GGCGGATTTTGAGCAACTGGTCGCGCTGAAACTGCTGCGTGCGGAGGCGGCGGATCGCGGCGATGCGTTTATGCGCGAACGGCGGTTGCTGGCGCGGTTGGAGCATCCCGGCATTGCGCGGCTGATTGACGCGGGGATTGCACCCGATGGTCGGCCTTTTATGGCGATGGAATATATCGACGGCCTGCCCATCGACCAATATTGCCGTGAGACCGCCGCCACGCTGACCCAGCGGCTGGACCTGTTCCGCGCGGTGTGTGACGCGGTGTCCTACGCGCATGGCACCCTCATCATCCACCGCGATATTAAACCGTCGAACATTATCATTGATAAGGATGGCAAGCCGCGCCTGCTCGATTTCGGGATAGCCAAATTGCTGGATGAGACGGCGCTCGTCCCCGCAACGACGCAGGCGATGCTGACACCCGATTATGCCGCGCCGGAGCAGTTGGCGGGCGAGGAACCTACGGTTGCCGCCGATGTCTATGCGCTTGGCCTCATCCTGTATGAATTGCTCGTCGGCCATGGCCCGTGGCAACGGGAAGGGGCGTCGGTGCCCGCAATCATCCGGCGTGTGCTCTATGAAGACCCGCCGGTGCCAAGCCGAGCATCGGTGGGCGGTCCGGTTGCGGCGTCACAGATAGCGGGCGATTTGGATGCCATCATCCTAAAGGCGATGCGCCGAACCCCCGCCGAACGATACCGCAATGCGGCGAACTTGGCGGCAGATGTGGAGCGGCATCAAACATTGCTGCCTGTCACCGCGCGCGATGGGTCGGCGCGCTATATGGTCGGGCGTTTCGTGCGGCGGTATCGGTGGGCGGTGGCGGCGAGTGTCGCAGCGTTGTCGGCTCTGCTCATCGGTGCAGGCGGTATCGCGTGGCAGGCGCAGAAAACCGCCATTGAACGCGACGTTGCACTGGCCGAGGCGCGCAGGTCGGAGGCGATCAACCGGATGCTCACCGTCATGGTCCGCGACACCGCGGCATCGCCAGCGGGGGAGAATGCGACGGTCAAACAAATGCTGGATACGACCGCGACGCAGTTGGTGAATTCTTTGGATACCAGCGCGGAATCCGCGACCTTGATTGCCACGCTGGCCGACCTCTATTTCAATATTGAGGATGTGGTCGGGGCCGACACGTTGCTGCGTAAGGCCTTGGCGCGCGGCATTGGGAAGGGTGATGATGTCGCCACCGCGCAATTGAAAATGCGCCTCGCGTCCTCATCGGCGGCGGTGGGGAAGGTCGATGAAATGGCCCCCTTGCTCGATTTTGCCGAAAGTGTGTTTGGCAAAGAACCCGAACGGTTCCGCTATGAAATGGTCGAAGTGCGCAGCGCGCGTGCGCAATTGTTGCGGCGGCAGGGGGATTTGGCGGGCGCGATAGCGTTGCTTGAGAAAACCCTGCCCGATGCCGAAATCGTGTTTGTGGCGAACAACCGCGATCTGCTGACCCTCTACAATAACCTGTTGATTTACATGCTGGAGGCGAACCAGTTGGAGGCGATGACACCCATCTTCGCGCGCGCGCAATCCGCCATCACGCGGTCGGGGCAGGAAACCAGTATGCAGGCGCTGGCCATCCAACAGTTGGTCGCAGTGCGGTTTTTGAAACTCAAACAACCCGCCGAAGCGGAAAAGGCGATGGTTAGCATAATCGCCAAACGGCGACCTTTATATGGCAGTTCCGCTGGCCTTGCCGCCGATCTGTTGCAACTCGGTCGGGCCAAGCTGATGCAAGGCCAATATGGTGAGGCGGAGACGGTTTTGAGCGAGGCCTTTGTTATGGCCAAAACGCATATGGGCGCTTCGACGCCGCCCGCGATTGTCGTCGGTATCGAATTGATGGAGGCGCAGGCGGAGGCCGGAAACGCGGCGGCGGCGCGGGCGACCTTGGCCGAAATAACGCCCTTGGTCGCGGCCACGCCCTCTCCCGGATTGCTGCACGGACTATTGGCGCGGTCGATGGCGGTCGTCTATCTGAAAGAAGGCAATGCGCGAATGGCGAAGGCGGAGGCGGATAAGGCGGAGACGATTTTCACCGCGCTTGGCCCATCGGCGGCGTCCTATTTGTCCGCGATACCGACGTTGCGCAAACGGTTGGCGAAAGGAGCCTAAACCGCGTCCATCTCATGGTGGATCCACGCCTTTGCCTGCACCCACCATCGGCGCACGGTGCGGTCGGTGACGCCCAGAACCTCCGCCGTTTCTTTTTCATCCATCCCTGCGAAAAATCGGCAATCAACGACCTTGGCGAGTTGTGGGTCCATTTGGGTGAGCGCCGCCAATGCATCGCCCAATCGGACAATCTGCGCATCCTCAGGCTGTATGGCCAGCGAGTCCAAACTTTGCGTGTAACTATATGTCGGCGCGTCGCGCTTTGATGCCATGCGCGCGCGGGCGGCGTCGATCAGGATATGGCGAATGGCGGTCGCGGCGCAGCCCAGAAAGTGCGACTGGCTGTCCCATGCCGTCCGCCGTGACAGCTTCACATAGGCCTCATTAATCAGCGCGGTGGGTTGCAACGTCTGCGGCGAACCGGCGCGGAAATGCTCGCGCCGCGCAATCGCGCGCAATTCGCCATACAGGCTTTCAATCAGCGCATCAGTAGGCCCTGAATAAATAGTTTCGGGCGGCGTGTCCGGTTCGATGCGATTTCTCCGTCCTGTTTGATGCCGGACCCTGCGGCAGGACAAAGGATATGTCAGCGCGCAGGGGGTGGCAAGGGGAAACGAAACGTAAAAAAACGGGCGTCGGTCGCAGCCTGCCTCTTCATAAACACCGCCGGCGATGCGTCGGCCTGCAAAGGGTTTTGTTATGACGAAGTATAGCAAATTATGGGCGGCCGCCGCGCCGATTGCGTTGATGACGGCGACAATCATTCCCGCCACATCGGTGGATGCGCAAGTGACATCGGGTCGTCCGACGGCTGGCCGCACGCCCGTTAGGCCCGCGCCGGTTCAGGCGCAACCCCGCATCCGCTCTACGCCCGCGACGCAGGTGGTGTTGGAAACTGAGGAGGACGAAGAGGAAGAAGAGGAGCGGGTTCAGGCCGATACTGCTCAGGCGCAACCTGCCGAGACCAGAGCCGCGCCAGTTCCAACCGGACCAGTGCGCGCACGTCCGCCCCGCGTGAATGCCAATGTGCCCGCTGCCACGCCCGACACC
>JBGSSR010000304.1:0-5035 GCA_041736905.1 Sphingomonadaceae bacterium
GCCACGCCAGAGGGGGACTTTGGCGGGCGGGGCTTGGACACCACCGGCAATGGCGAACCTTGCCCCGACATATCGCGCATATCGCGGCTGGCGGCAAGGGCCTTTGCCTTCCCAATAAGAGAGGGCGGCGCATGGCGCATGAAAAACCGGACAGGGAAGAAAAGGCCCTGCTTGTCGCGGCAAGGGGCGCAATCGGCCTGCGCCTGACACCAAAGCGCCTATTGTGGGAATATGCATGGCGGGCCTTCGATGAAAGCCCCATCCTTTGGTATGAACAAAAGAAAATCGCCGATAGCGTAGGGTGCTGCCAGCGCACTTTGCAGAGGGGGAATGATGCTTTAAAGGCGGGCGACCATATCAGAACGATGTTGGCCGAAAATCGCCTACTGATCGTTGCGGTGCATCCAAATAAACAATGGGCAGCGCCACCCGACCCCCAAGCAATGTTTGACCGATTAAGCAGATGGCCGGACCTTGGCGACCCTAACGAGATAATTCAATGGGCGCTGCGCATGGATGGCAACCATTAGGACGCGACAAAATGCCGCAACGGGGGTGACACTGCTGTCCGGGGGATGCGACAAAATGCCGCAACGGGGGTGACACTACTGTCCGGGGGATGCGACAAAATGCCGCAACGGGGGTGACACTGCTGTCTGGGGGACGCGACATTTTGGCCATTGGGTAGCGACAATATGTCACCACCCTTGCGACATATTGTCGCTATGGTTGCGACATTCTGGCGCGGCGGTGGCGACATAATGGCGCACAATAAAGAACCCAATACCCTATATAGAAATAACCAAAGTGTGTGAGAGAGGGGGTGCAGGGGGAGAGATATGCGCCTTATGCAGCTTCGCCCGTCCCGCGCTTCGCAGTGGCCAACCGATAGGACCGCGTGACCGGCTGGCGATGGCGCTGGGGTGCGAGGGCGGCAAGGCTTAGCAATGGGTGAAGGGCCGGTGGGTTGCGCGCCCATGGTGGCGCTGGGCTTGGACCGGCGGGCAATGCGTCCGCTTCCCATCGATTGACCAGGCATTTAACAGGATAAGGTGAACCGGCGGGCCGTTGGCTGGACACGGGGGCGCGGCGCTTATCCAACGGCCAGCCATTAGGGCGATGCGACTGGCTGGGGCGGTGCTGGGGGCGATACACACCACGCGGGCGATGATCGCAGGCCTTGCCCAATATATGATTGCGGCGGCCTGATCTGAATAGCTTTGCGCGCTCTACGATATGGGCAAAGCCACTTGGAAAGGGCAGGCGGCGCGGCGGCAATAACAGGCGCGGCCTGCCATAATCAGCATGACATTGCGGGGCCGATCTGCTATATGCTGGGGACCATCACAACACTGGCCAGCCCATAGGGGGAGGGGGGGGTTAAAATCCCTACGCGCCCATAGACGCGGGACCGGTGGTGGGGACAAATTTTTGCGCGGTCAAATAGAGAAATCCGACGCAATTAAAATTTCGGACCCAATTAAAATTTCACGCGATTAAAAATCACCGGCTGGACCAGCCGCGCCCCGCTGGCGTTCGCATTTGTGCATGGCCAGCCGAATTGCAATCGGGGTGCATTTCGGGGGATGCATTCCGGCGGGCGCTCAAAAGCGGCGGATATGCGTCGTTTTCTGATTGAAAATGGCTCCCTGGGAGGGATTCGAACCCCCGACCAATTGATTAACAGTCAACTGCTCTACCACTGAGCTACCAAGGAATACCATACCCCAAGCAGGTGGGGTGCAGCGCCTATAGCAGCGGATTTTCGCGCTTGGCAAGCCTATGTTTGCGATTTTGTTGCGCAAAGTGCGGAGATTTCGGTCCGGCGCAGAATTCCAGCGGTTTTAGGTGACGAATTGCTCCATCGCAATACGTTCATCCAACGCATGTTCGGGGTCGAACATTAAGGGGATATGCCGGTTACGGTCAATTTCAACGCGCACGCGCACAACATCGCGAACTTCGCGTTGGTCGGCCACCGCGCTAACCGGACGTTTGTTCGGTTCCTTGATGACGAATTCCACCCGCGTCGAATCGGGTAGGATGGCCCCCTTCCACCGGCGCGGACGAAAGGGGCTAATCGGGGTTAGCGCCAGCATCTGGCTGCCCAGCGGCAGAATCGGGCCATTGGCGGACAGGTTATAGGCGGTGGACCCGGCGGGTGTTGCCACCAAAATCCCATCGCAAACCAACTCATCCATCGCGCTGCGCCCGTTGACCAGCACCTCAATTTTCGCCGCTTGCCGGGTTTCGCGAAGCAAGGATACCTCGTTAATCGCGGGCAACGTCACCGTTTGCCCATCGGCGGTATCCGCCTGCATCAACAATGGCGCGACTTCAAAACGCTTGGCGCGTTTCAGGCGGTCCATCAAATCGCCCTCGTGCCAGCCATTCATAAGGAAGCCGATGGTGCCGCGATTCATGCCGAAAACGGGGCGAATATGGCGGCTTTCCAGCATCGTGTGCAACGTTTGCAACATGAACCCATCGCCGCCCAGCACGATGACCATGCCCGCTTTGTTGAAATCGGCGAAGTCAAATTGCGCCCGTAACAACGCCTCCGCTTCTTGCGCGGCGGGGGTGGGCGAGGCGATGATGGCAATGCTGTCCATGGAAATGTGGCGCCTCTCTATGCCGCGCCCGTTTGACGCACTGCTATGCATATATGCGATGGCAAGGTTCGCGCAACCATTTGCGTGCTATAGGGGATTCTTAGCCGCGCCGTGTTCGTTCGGCAGGAAATGGAAACGCAATGACTAAGGCCGATGACATTCAGATAGAGCGGGATGGGAACGCCGGACACGGCGGCTTGTCGGCGGTCACCATTGGCACGCGCGAATTGCGCAATTGGCTGGATCACTTATTGGGCGCGGGGCAGCGGCCATCCTTGTTCTTTGTCCAATTGGAGCAACTGGACCTTATCAACGACAGCCATGGACGGCAGGCGGGCGACCTCATCATCGTGCGCACGGCGCGGCGGATGGCGGCGTTATCCCGCAAACATGAACTGTCCGATTGCCGGATTTTGCGGACCAGCGGCGATCAATTCTGCCTTGGCATCGCGGCGGCGTTGCCGGCAGAACGACTGGCCTTTATCGCTAATGAAGTCGGCGCAGAAGTGCAAAGGGCGCATACGATAGGTGATGGGACAATCCACGTGCAAACGCGAATTGGCGCGGTGCAAGCGCATAACGGCGAAGATGGTGCATCTATGCTCGCCCGCGCGACGGACGCTTTAGATCAAGCAGCCGCGGCGCAAATGGCGGTGAAAATCGCAGAACCCGACCTTGCGCATGGTGTTGCCCACAACGCGCGGCAGATGGAAAAAGACCTGCACCACGCGATCGCGCGCGGTGAGATTGACGTTTGCTTCCAACCGCAGTTTGAGGTTGTAAAAGGGCGGATTGTGGGCGCGGAAGCCTTGGCGCGGTGGAACCATGATCGGTTAGGGCCTCTTGGAGCGGGCGTGCTGTTCTCCGTGGCTACGCGCAGCCAATATCTGCTTCCTTTGTCCCACTATATTCAAGAACGCGCCTTGAACGCGGCGGCGCAGTGGACCGGTCCGTTGTCGCATCTGCGCCTGTCACTCAACATCACGCCGCAGGATTTGGCCGCGCCGGGATTTTTGCAAAGTTTCCTTGCTAAATTAGACGCCAGCGGGCTTGCCCCTGCGCGCGTGACGTTGGAGATTACGGAGAGCGGTTTGATGCACGACGTCGCGGCGAATGCCGCGATGCTGGACCAATTGCGTAGCCGAGATATGCGGGTGGCGGTGGACGATTTCGGGACGGGATATTCGTCGCTGGCCTGGTTGAAATCCCTGCCATTGGATTACCTTAAACTCGATCAAGGGCTAACAGCCGACATCATGAGCGACGACCGCGGGAGGATTATTGTGCAGGCGATTATTGCCATGGGACAGGCGTTGCGGCTGAAAATCGTAGCGGAGGGCGTGGAAACGGAGGCGCAATTGGCGCTGCTCGCCACCGAAGGGTGCGATTATTTCCAAGGGTTCCTGCGCGCGCCCGCATTGGATGCCGCGACGTTTAAGGCGTTCGCGTTGGGTGCCTTAACCCCGCCACCCGTTTAGCTTCGCCAACCCCCGCGCGATTTGCAGCGCGCCGTTAAGGCGTCCCTTTGAATCGGGCCAGGCACGATTGATGACCAGCTTGCTATCCATCCGCAACTTGGCCGTTTCGCCGAGTTTGCGCGCGTAAGCAATCAACCCCTCCACATTGGGCGGACGGTCCTTGTGGAAGCTGACCAACGTGCCCTTTGGCCCCACCTCAATCTTCGCAACCCCGGCCAGCACGGCGAGTTGTTTGATCTCCATCAGGATAAGCAGGTTGTCGGTCGGTTCGGGCAATGCGCCAAAACGGTCGATCATTTCGGCGGCGAATTCTTCGATGCCCGCCTTATCCTTCAAGTCGTTCATGCGGCGATAGAGCGCCATTCTAAGCGCGAGGTCCGGCACATAGCCATCGGGGATCAGCACCGGCGCATCGACGGTAATCTGGGGTGAGAACACATCGCGCTGCATCGGTTCACCGCCAAGTCCTGCCTTCGCCTCCATGATGGCCTCTTCCAACATTGATTGGTAAAGTTCGAAGCCGACTTCCTTGATATGGCCCGATTGTTCATCGCCAACCAAGTTTCCCGCCCCGCGAATGTCGAGATCGTGGCTGGCCAATTGGAACCCGGCGCCGAGGGAATCGAGATCGGATAGCACTTTGAGCCGCTTTTCCGCATTCGGCGTCAATATGCGGTCGGGCGTCGTCAGATAGGCATAGGCCCGCGTTTTCGACCGGCCCACACGCCCGCGCAATTGGTACAACTGCGCCAATCCAAAACGGTCGGCGCGGTGAATAATCATGGTGTTGGCCGACGGAATATCAATGCCGCTTTCGATAATCGTGGTGGACAGCAACACATCATATTTTCGGTCATAGAACGCGCTCATCCGCTCCTCAACCTCGGTCGGGGTCATTTGCCCATGGCCGACGACATAGGTGATTTCGGGAATTTCCTCGCGCAG
>JBGSSR010000072.1:0-6404 GCA_041736905.1 Sphingomonadaceae bacterium
ATGCCGCGAAGGCCGCCGAAGTCCGCGACAACACGCCGCCCGATGAGGCGTTTTCTGCCGCCGTCCTGAACTGGCAAGCCGCCACCGAATTCAGCCCGCGCGAACGACTGGCGATCGAATATGCCGAACGATTGGGCGAAGCCCCGCAATCAATGGACAATGACGAGGCATTCTGGACCGCAATGCACACGCATTTTAGCGACCGTGAGATTGTCGATCTCACCTTTTCTATTGGGTCGTGGATGGCATTGGGCCGTTTCACCCACGTGCTAGCCCTCGACGGGGTGTGTATGCCGACGATGAAATAGGACACCGAATTTACGCCAGAGGTAAAGGGGCTGAGTGCCGCATCTGCGGCGGTTGCAGTCCTTATAAAATCGATAAAACCCACACTTTGCCGCTGTAATAAACACAGCTGCCAAAGCAACATCGGCCAATGTAAGAAAAGTGGTGCACCCGGAGCGATTCGAACGCCCGGCCCCCAGATTCGTAGTCTGGTGCTCTATCCAGCTGAGCTACGGGTGCACTGGAAGAGGCCGGATAGGCGGAACAGGTGACGCTGGCAAGGGGGAAAGTGCGCTTTTGAGTAAAAATATTTGGGCGTAATTGCCCCCGCGCCTTCCAAAGAAAAAGCGCGGGAGAGGTTGCCCTCGCCCGCGCCATATTTCAATTCGATTGCCCGCAATGAGCCGCGGCAGGCCGATTAATCCGCTTTTTTAGCGGTCTTTTTCACGGGAGCCTTCTTCGCGGGCTTTTCCGCTTCGTCGGCCTCTTCGCTCTTTTCAGCGTCCGCTTTCGCAGCAGCCTTTTTCGCGGGAGCTTTTTTCGGCTTTTCTTCAGCTGCGTCGGCTTCGGCTTCCGCTTTTTTGGCGGGCACCTTTTTCTTTGCGGGAGCCGCCTTCGCAGGGGCTGTTTCCTCGCCGGGTTCCGCTTCGATCGCCGCTTCCAACGCTTCGCGGGTCACGCTCTGCTCAGTGATTTCTGCTTTATCGAACAAGAAATCGACAACCTTGTCTTCGTACAAGGGCGCACGCAATTGCGCGGCGGCCATGGCGTTTTCTTGGATGTATTGCGCAAAACGCTGACGGTCCTCAGGGCGATATTGCTGCGACGCTTGCGCGACGAGCATTTGCATTTCCTGATTGCTCACCTGCACATTGTTGGCTTGGCCAATTTCGGAGAGCAGCAGGCCCAGACGGACGCGGCGCACGGCAATTGCGCGGTAATCCTCTTTCTCGTCTTCCATCTCTTTACGAGCGGCCTCGGGGTCTTCCTCGCGCGCGGCTTCTTGTTCCAACTGCGCCCAGATTTGGTTGAATTCGGCCTCGGCCATGCTTGGCGGAACGTCAAAATCATGCGCCGCGGCCAGTGTGTCGAGCAATTGACGCTTCATATGCGTGCGAGTCAGGCCACCCAGTTCCTGTTCGATTTGGATTTTCACCAATTCTTTCAATTTCTCAAGGCTTTCAAGGCCCAAAGTCTTGGCAAAATCATCGTCGATTTTGGTGTCGGCGGGGGTTTTGACTTCAATCGCTGTGATGTCAAAGGTCGCGTCTTTGCCCTTCAGGTTTTCGGCGTGATAATCGTCAGGGAATTTCACATTCAACACGCGTTCTTCGCCGGTTTTGATGCCGATCATTTGGTCTTCAAAACCGGGGATCAATTGGCCCGAACCGATGGTGACCGGCATGGCCTCGCCCTTACCGCCGTCGAAGGGCACGCCGTCAACCTTGCCTTCAAAATCGATGACAACTTGGTCGCCTTCCTTGGCTTTATAGGTTGCCTTCGCCGCTTCAAAGCTGGTTTGACCCTCGGCAATGCGCGCAAGAGCTTCATCGATTTCGGCGTCGGTGGGTTCAACCACCATGCGGGTCAGTTTCAACCCATCAATGGAAGGCGCCGCGATGTCGGGCAGGATTTCCAACGCCATGTCCAATTTCGCGTCTTGGCCCGGCGCATAATCGTCGTTCAATTTGACTTCGGGTTGAGTCGCGGGGCGCAATTTGTTGCCGGTGATGGCGGCGTCAATCGACTGCTGCACCATCGAATTCAACGCTTCGGACAGCAAGGCGTCGCCGTGCATTTTCTTGACCAAGTTCGCGGGCACTTTGCCGGGGCGGAAGCCGGGCATTTTGATCGTGGGCGCAATGCGCTTCACTTCTTCATCCACGCGCGCGGCAATGTCACCGGCGGGAATAGTGATCGAATAGGCGCGTTTCAGGCCTTCGTTCAACGTTTCGACTGTCTGCATCATCAAATTCCAAACACAAAATCGGACGGCGCGGATTGGCGTCGCCCTGTCAAAAAAATCTCGGTCAACCGGGCCAAAGGCATAAACCTTTGGTGCGGGCGAAGGGACTCGAACCCCCACTTCGTAAGAAACTGGTACCTAAAACCAGCGCGTCTACCAATTCCGCCACGCCCGCTAAAGCCCAGTCGGAAGGCGCGACTTAGCGACAAAGGGCGGCAAGGGCAAGGGTGGAATCGGCATTATCCGTCCCTTTGTGGACCCCATTACTCCGTCGGCGAAGGCAAAGCCATTTCCGCCGCATTTTTGGGGTCTACAACCTCCCCACGGTGGTAACCCAATACGCCCTTAATCGGCGGTGCGCGGCCAATAGTGACGCCGAAAAAGTTCTTCGACTTGCCGTAAGGGTGCAGGTCAGGAACGCGGTTTGGGTATGCGGCAAGACTGGCTGGTAATGCGTAATCCACGGTTGCCAAGTCAAATTCCCGTGGACTAACCCCCGGCACAGGGCCAAGGCTATCGGCGCCCATATTGGCCACCATGTCACCCAGATTAACGATTTCACCCTCGCCCACCTCAAACCAAAAACTGCCCATGCAGAAGCACAGACCAAATCCGCCCGCGCCCATCATCGGACCGTAATAATAATAACGGCCGGGTCGAACCTCGGTCAGATAGGCGTAATGATCGGGCTGCTTCCATTTGGCGAACACATAGGAAGGCCCAAATAATGCGGGGCGTTGCAATTCAAAGGGGGCCATCCATTTGGAGGCAACGACCTCCAACGTGGGCAACGGCGGTTCCCGCCCGCCGTTGGCATCGCGTTTCGCGGCCCACGCCTTTTGCTTTTCGGCATTGCGCGCCTTGACGCCGTCGACGTTCCTTTTGCGCTCTTCCTCAAATGCGGCCCGTTCCTCATCGGTTGGGATGGGCAGGAACACGCCCTGATGCCGGCGGTTGCCGTGAATATAGATATAGCCAAATTGGCTATTGATGGTTTGCTTTCCCTTTACGAGGTTCTTTTCCTCAATCGGCGTCGCCGACAGTGCGGCAGGCCAAAGCGACAAAGCCGCGATCATCGCCAACATGGATTTCAGCAACATTCTCATGGCTCCAACGCCTCCTGCTCTGGTTTCGGTCCCGAAGCCACCAAGGCTTGCTTTGCCAACGCGGCGTCGCGTTCCTGTTGCGGGGCGCGGGATAGGCCTTCTTCCAAATTGAATGTTTTCCAATTGCCTTCATCTATGCCGTATCGGGAATAGCCCTTCACCCCCATGCAGAACCGGCGGTTGTTGCGGGCCAACTCGCGGCGTATGTCGGAACCAAATACCAAATTGCTGAACGCTTGTGCCGCGGGGTCCGCGCCATAGCCGGTTTGCGGCGTCCAAACCATCGGGGCCGAGGTGGTCACGCTGATCCCGCTGGCATAGACATCGCATTCCACAACGTCGGCATAGGCCTCGTCAAAGCTGGTGCCTTCGCGGTGGAAATAGTGATATTTGTGATAGTTTCCGGTTATTTCGCTGGTCGGCGTAAAGACGATATTGGGCCGCGGGATGGCGGCAATATCCGCCTCAGCAAAGGTGCGCACGGGGGCAGGTTTATCGCCCAACACCTCCGCCTGCGCCGTACCACTTAACAGCAGCGCGGCCACCACAATCAAACGCTTCATCCTTAGCCCCCCATTACAATCGGCAATTTCGGCCAATTGGTAACAGGGGGCGGAATGGCTTTCAATAGCTTATTGATCCAACACTTTTTTAAGTAGGTCGTTTATGATTTGCGGGTTGGCCTTGCCCTGCATCGCCTTCATCGTTTGACCGACGAAGAAGCCGAAGAGTTTGTCCTTGCCGCCGCGATATTCCTCGACCTTGTCGGGGTTTGCCGCAATGATTTTGGCGATTTCTGCCTCAATCGCGCCGGTGTCACTGGTCTGTTTCCAGCCTTTTTCCTCTACGATGGCATCGGCATCATGGCCGGTTTCCAGCATGATTTCGAGGACCTGCTTGGCAATCGAGCCGCTAATCGTGCCGTCACCGATGAGCGCCAGTAATGCGCCGCCCTTGGCCGGGGTCACGGGGCTGTCTTCCAACGCAATGCCCGCTTTGTTCAGCGCGCCGACAAGTTCGCTCATCATCCAGTTAGACGCGGATTTCGCCACGTCTTTCTCGGACTTGCCCTGTTTCGCGGCTGCCTCGGCCAGCAAGGTTTCGAACCAGCGTGCGGTGTCCACCTCGGCGGTAATCACGGCGGCGTTGTAGGACGAAAGGCCCAATTCCACCTCATACCGCGTGCGCTTGGCATCGGGCAGTTCGGGCAGGCTCGCACGGCATTCCTCGATAAACGCATCCTCCAACTCCAACGGCAACAAATCGGGGTCGGGGAAATAGCGATAATCATGCGCGTCCTCCTTCGACCGCATCGATCGCGTTTCGCCGCGCGACGGGTCGAACAGGCGCGTTTCCTGCACCACTGCGCCGCCGGATTCGATCAGGTCCACTTGCCGCTGCGCCTCATATTCGATGGCCTGCATCATGAAACGGACGGAGTTGACGTTCTTCGTCTCCGTGCGCGTGCCCAATTCGCCGCCGACTTTGCGGACAGACACGTTGACGTCGGCGCGCATGGAGCCCTGCTCCATATTGCCGTCGCACGAGCCGACATAGCGCAGGATTGTGCGGAGTTTGCGCACATAGGCGCCCGCCTCGGCGGGACTGCGCATATCGGGACGGCTCACGATTTCCATGAGCGCTACGCCGGAACGGTTGAGGTCAACGTAAGACATCGTCGGATGCTGATCGTGCATCAGTTTCCCGGCGTCCTGCTCAATGTGGATGCGTTCAATGCCAACCATTTTGCGCGGGGAATCGGGGTCTTTTTCTTCCAAGATAATCTCAATTTCGCCTTCCCCCACGATAGGGTGATAGAGTTGCGAAATTTGGTATCCCTGAGGCAAATCGGCGTAGAAATAATTCTTCCGGTCGAAGCGCGAATATTTGTTGATCTGCGCATTGATGGCAAGGCCGGTGCGCACGGCCTGACGCACGCATTCGGCGTTCAGCACGGGCAACATGCCGGGCATCGCGGCATCGACAAGGCTCACCTGCGTGTTCGGTTCCGACCCGAAATCGGTCGCCGCGCCGCTGAACAGCTTCGATTGCGAAGTGATTTGCGCGTGAACCTCAAGGCCAATCACGACCTCCCACTCGCCCGTTGCGCCTTGGATGCGGTAGTTCGATTGTGTCATGCCCACCACTCCGTCGGCTTTGCATTGAAGTTAGCACGACTCTCAATCGCTAGCGCGGCGTTCAACACGCTTTGCTCATCCAATTGGTCGCCGATCAGTTGCAGGCCCAAAGGCAACCCTTGGCTATTCAACCCCGCCGGAACGCTCATCGCGGGCAGGCCCGCTAGGCTCGCGGGAACGGCGAACACGTCATTCAGATACATCGCCACCGGATCGTCGCTGTTCTCACCCAGCGCAAACGCTGCGGTCGGCGTGGTGGGGGCGAGGATGACGTCGCAGACCTCAAACGCTTTGGCAAAATCCTGCGCAATCAAGGTCCGCACCTTCTGCGCCTGCGTATAATACGCATCATAGAAACCGGCGCTCAAAACATAGGTGCCGATCATAATCCGGCGGCGCACTTCGGGGCCGAAACCTGCGGCGCGGGTGGCGGCGTACATGTCTTGCAGGCCAGCGCCTTCGGGAAGCTCGCGCAAGCCATAGCGCACGCCATCATAGCGCGCGAGGTTGGACGATGCCTCCGCCGGCGCGACGATATAATAAGCAGGCAGCGCATATTTGGTGTGGGGCAGCGAAATATCGGCGATCTCCGCGCCCGCATCTTTCAGCCACGCCTTGCCCTGCTCCCAGCTTGCCTCGATTTCATCATCCATGCCATCGACGCGATATTCCTTTGGAATGCCGACTTTCTTACCGCGCAGGTCGGCATTCAACGCCGCCTCCCAATAGGGCACGGGCAGGTTGAGGCTGGTCGAATCCTTAGCATCAAAACCCGCCATAGCCTCCAACATGATCGCGCAATCGGTGACGGTGCGCGCCATGGGTCCGGCTTGGTCGAGGCTGGACGCAAACGCAACTACGCCCCAACGGGAACAGCGGCCATAGGTCGGCTTAATGCCAGAAATCCCC
>JBGSSR010000099.1:0-12302 GCA_041736905.1 Sphingomonadaceae bacterium
ACGTGCCGCCGATTTGCACCAGCATTTCGCCAAGTTGCCCCGCAAACGCCCCCTGTGGATCGCGCGCCGCCTTGAGCAAGCCCTGGCGCGCGCTTTCCCACATCGTGTTGGTGAATTCATTCAGTGCGGGGTTGGCCAGCAACTGCGCCTTCCAACTTTCCACCTTGGCCTGCATTTCGGGGTCATGCTGCATCCGTTGTGCAAGGTCGGCGAGCGCCTCCTCCCCCTTATCGCGCAAGGGATGATCGGGGTCTTCGGCCATATCGGCCAGCAATTTCATCAGGCCATTGATGATGGCATTGGATACTTTCGAGTCTAACCCGGTCCAGCGCAGGATGGAATTGGCGCGTTCCTTCACCATGTCGCGGATGGTTTGCTCATGCGCCTCCAACGTGCGCGCCGCCCACAGGATGACGGCGTCGAGCACGGGACGGTGCTTGCCCTCTTTCATTGCCGCTTCCAGCAATTGGCCAAGCAGTGGGCCGGCGTTGAGTTTCCCCATCTCCCGTTTCAGCGCCGCCTTGGCGATACCGCCAATGCGTTCCTGATCCAATCCGTCGATGACGTCGCCGATGAGGCGTGATGCGCCATAGCGGAGCCGTCCCGCGCCGCCGGTCGGATGGACCAGAAACCGCCCAATCGCGCCCGCTACATCCATGCTGCGCATCCGCCGTGCGATGACATGGGGCAGCAGGAAATTGTCCTTTAGGAATTGTGCCAGCGTGTCGCCAATCTGATCCTTCTTACGCGGGATGATGGCGGTGTGCGGTATCGGCAGGCCAAGCGGATGGCGGAACAGCGCCGTGACCGCGAACCAATCGGCTAGCCCGCCGACCATCCCTGCCTCAGCAAAGGCGCGCAGGAACCCCCACGCCGGATGGGTATAGACCGCATGCGTCTCCATATAACGCGCGCCGATATAAATCGCCGCCATCAGGATAAGCAATCCCGTGGCAAAGCGACGCATCTTAACAAACGCCGCTTGTGCCGCCGGATTGGATGCACGGGGAAGGGCCAATGGCTTCATAGACTTAACATGCACATTGCACCGCCAGTGGGCAAGGGGTGGCGGACAAATCCGCCGACCCATTCCCTTGGTCCACTATTCCGCCGGTTGCGCAGGCAAGATCCGGTTCGGGCTGGAATGCTCACCATGGTCCGCATTGGGATCATAGGTCAGCAATTTCCGCCGCAACCACGGCCCCGCCCGCTTTTCAAAGCCATCGGCGATGGAGAAACCGGCGGGCACAATGAGCAGCGTCAGGAAGGTGGATACAATCAACCCGCCAATCACCACGGTGCCCATCGGCGCACGCCAACCGCCATCGCCGCTTAATGAAAGCGCGGTGGGAATCATGCCCGCGGTCATGGCAACGGTAGTCATCACAATGGGTTGCGCGCGCTTGCGCCCCGCCTCCATAATCGCATCGAACTTCCTTTTGCCGTGCGACATTTCCTCAATGGCGAAATCGACCCATAGGATGGAGTTTTTGGCGACGATACCGAACAACATTAATATCCCGATGAACACCGGCATCGACATTGGCTGCCCGATCAAGTTGATGGCGATAATGCCGCCAAGCGGGGCCAGCAACAACGAACCCATGTTGACCAATGGCGACATGAAGCGTTTGTAGAGCAACACCAGAACGGCGAACACCAACAACACGCCAGACACCAATGCGATTGAGAAATCGCGCAGCATCTCCTGCTCCCACTGGTCCGCGCCGAATGCCTCATTCGACACGCCGGTCGGCAGGTTTTTCATGATGGGCAGGTCGGCAATCGCCTTATCCGCGTCACCTTTTGCAACGCCACTGGCCAAATCCGCGCCCACAAAAATGCGCAACTGTTGGTTGTAGCGTTCGATATTCGTCGGGCCAGAACCCAGTTTTATATCCGCAATGCGGTGTAGTGGGACCGAACCGCCTGATGCCGTGGGAACGGGCAAGTTGCGGATGGTTGCGATTTGCCCGCGCGAATCCTCGGGCAACATCACCCGAATGGGAACTTGGCGATCGGAAAGCGAGAATTTGGCACTGTTTTGATCAATTTCACCAATGGTCGCAATGCGGATGGCTTGGCTCAAAGAGGATGTCGTAACTCCCAATTGTGCGGCCAAATCCATGCGCGGCGTGATGATCATTTCAGGGCGTTGCAATTCAGTGGCCACGCGAGGCGCGGAGATAAGGTCAATGTCCTTCATTTGTTCGGCCAAAGTCGCCGCGGTCTCGTTCAGCAAATCCGGGTCGGACCCCGCCAACATCACCGAAATCGCACGACCGGAGCCGCCGCCGCCGCCGCCTGGACCATTTTGTTGGAAGTTAACACGGCCATCGGCGATATCCGCCAACAAAACGCCGGTTTCACGTTCAAATTCGGTAAGCGTGCGTTCGCGGTCTTCTTTCAACGTGATGACCAAAAATGCGCCACCCAAATTGGCGATGGTAAGGACGTTATCGACTTCGGGTTGTTGTTTAACAATGGCCTCAGCTTCAAAAGCGACTTTTTGCGTTTCCTCCAACGTGGTGCCGGGCACCATTTCCACCTGAACCCGGCTATAATCGGCGTCAAAGTCTGGGAAGAATTGCGTGGGTGTGATGGTGATCAAGAACACTGTGAAGATCAAGGACAGGGCCGCAACGCCCATAATCCACACGCGATGGTCCAAAAACAGGCTGAACCAGCGGCGGATAGCACCGCCCTTGGCACGGAAGCGCACAGCGCGCGATTTGTCGAGCGTCCATTCCAACACGCGAATATACAGGTCCATACCGCGCCCGCCCGCGTGGTCGGCAACGCCATGTTCTTTCATGAAATAGGCCGCAATCATCGGCGTTATCATCCGCGCAACCGCAAGGCTCATGAGCACCGACACGACGATAGTGAGGCCGAAGTTCTTGAAAAACTGCCCCGCAACGCCCGGCATCAGGCCGACCGGCAAAAACACGCCAACGATAGAGAATGTCGTTGCCACCACGGCAAGGCCAATCTCATCGGCGGCGTCAATCGATGCCTGATAGGCGGATTTGCCCATGCGCATGTGGCGCACGATATTCTCAATCTCCACAATCGCATCATCGACGAGCACACCTGCGACGAGGCCAAGCGCGAGCAGGCTCATTGAATTGAGCGTAAAGCCCAAAAACACGTCCATGAACCAGAAGGATGGAATGGCGGATAGCGGGATGGCAATCGCCGAAATAATCGTCGCCCGCCAATCGCGCAGGAATAAGAACACAACGACGATGGCAAGCAGCGCGCCCTCAATCATTGCGGCCATGGAGCTTTTATATTGCGCCTTGGTATATTTTACGTCGTTGGTCAGCTCGACAAATTTGATGCCGGGGTTGGCCTTTTCGATTTGGCGCATGACGACCTGTGCGCCGTCATAGACGCTAACGTCCGACTTGCCCTTTGCCCGCGTTAGGCCGAAGGTGACGACTTCTTTGCCATTCACGGTGGAGGTGCGGCGACGTTCGCCAATGCCATCGGTAACCGTGGCAATATCGGCCAACTTAACCACGCGCCCACCGCCCAGCGAAATTTGCCGCTCGCCCAATTGAAACGCGGTATCGGCATTGCCCAGAACGCGCACCGATTGCCGCGTACCGGCGATTTCAGTGGTTCCGCCCGCCGCGTCGAGGTTGGTTTGGCGCAAAGCGGAATTTACCTGCGATGCCGTGACACCGAATTTCTGCATCCGTGCGGGGTCAAGGATGACGCGAATTTCGCGGTCCACACCGCCGCGCCGCTCAACCCCCGCCATGCCGGGGACAGAAAGCAGTGATTTGGAGACAGTGTCATCAACGAACCAGCTTAATTGTTCCAGTGTCAAATCTTCCGATTCAACGGCATAGTTAGCAAAGGCGTTGTTGCTGGTCTGCACCTTGAACACGCGGGGTTCCAAAATGCCATCGGGCAAGTCGCCGCGAATTTGGTCAGTGGCCGCCTTAACTTCGTTGACCGCAACGTCGACGTCCATGCCGATTTCGAATTCCAGCACGGTTTGTGAATTGCCCTCGCTAATCGAGCTGCTCATGGATTGGATGCCGTTGACGGAGCGCACGGCGGATTCAACCTTTTCCGTTACCTGAGTCGATAATTCCGACGGTGCTGCGCCGGGTTGATTGATTTGCACAATCACGACCGGAAATTCGATGTCCGGATCGTTTTGAATTTCCATCTGAATAAAGCTGACAATCCCTGCCAGCGTTAGCCCGATGAACAGGATAATCGGGATGATGGGATTGGTAATCGACCAAGCCGAAATATTGCGAAAGTTCATTTGCCTTTGGCTCCTAGCGGCTGACGATTACGCTTACTCTTTCGATACTTTGGGCTTCACCACTTCCCCCGGATTAAGGAAGCCACCGGCGCGCAATACAATCTGTTCATCGCCGCGCAGGCCCGATTGAATGGCGACACCGCCATCGGTAACCAACCCTTGCACAACGTCGCGGCGCTCCACCTTGTTCCCATTGCCGACGATGTAGACATAGCTGCCTTTGGCGTCGTTCATAATAGCACTTTCGGGCAGCATTGGCGCGGTGAAGGCACCGGCACGAATGACGGCATTGGCAAAACCGCCGGGGCGCAATTGCTCCGAATACGGCAAGGCAATGCGCGCAATCCCTTGGCGTGAGGTCGCGTCGATAATGGGGGCGATTTGCCAGATTTGGCCGGTAACTTGGGCCTCTGTGCCAACGGGCGTCACAACCGCACTCACGCCAACGCTGACGCTCGCCAGATCTTCTTCGGACAATTGCGCCTGCAGTTCCATTTCGCCGCCCTCGGCAATGCGGAACAGGGCGGGGGAGCCTGCGGAAATCACTTGGCCGACCTCTACGTTGCGTTGCAGCACATAGCCGCTGACCGGTGCGCGAATGTCCAGCCGCGCGGTGCGGGTTTGCGATTCGACAACAGTGGCGCGCGATGCCTGAAGCCGCGCGGCGGCAGCGTCACGTGCAGCGCGTTTGCGGTCCACATCGGCCTTGGAGATAAAGCCGCGATCCACCAAAGCGGCGGCGCGGGCGAGTTCATTTTCGGCGAGACGAAGATCGCTTTCGGCGCTTTTGACTTGCGCCTGCAAAACACCAAGCTGCGCATTTTGCACCTGGCGGTCAACGACGACCAAGGTTTGCCCCTTCTTCACCCAGCGGCCTTCGTCGGTCAGGACCGAGACAACTTGCCCGCCTTCGCCGACCACGCCCACCGGAATGTCGCGGCGCGCGGCCAATGTGCCGGTGGCCGTGATTTCACGGGTGATGGTTTGCGTGCCGGGCCGAATGACGGAGACGACGGGGACTTTGCTTTCCTCAACGCCTTCTTCATCGGAGGCAGTGGCTGCGCCGCCCCCTTGCGTCATATACCAAGCAGCGCCGGCGGCTGCGATGAGCAACACAGCGACGACAATCCAGAGCCAAAACTTAGATTTGCGGCCCTCTACAGGGTCACCGTAAGCAGGCGCATAAGCGGTGTCCGCCCCGGCGGGAGTGTTCATAGTCATAGAGTCTTTATGCATGGCCATTGAGTCTTTTGCGTATTAGTCCCGAACCCGCCAAAGCCATGCTGCCACCCCATGGATTTGGTTTTGCGCCACGTCCTCCGATTAAGGAGCGATGACTGCAAATGGTTTTCGTGTGACGTGTTAGCAGCAATTTTGCCAAAGGGAAAACAAAACAATCGCCTGCGAAAGGAATTTTCCGCCCCAAAAGAAAACGGGCCGGATGTTTCCACCCGACCCGTTCAATTTCTTTTGGACTTGGTTATGCGACGCGGCCGCGTTGCACCAAGTTCAATATGCCAAGCAGCACAACCGCGCCGACCACGGCAACAATCAATCCTTGGATCGAAAATTGCTGAATCGAGCCGCCCACGCCAAATTGGTTGAGCAAAACATTGCCCAAAAACGACCCAATGATGCCGACAACGATGTTCAGCAATAGGCCCATTGAGCCATCACGATTCATAATCATACTGGCCAACCAGCCGGCGATGCCGCCGACGATTAATGCAATAATCCATCCCATAACGATTTTCCTTCATAAACAATCGAAGCCATTTTCAAAGGCTATCGCAATCATCAACGCGTTCCGCGAATAATGGTTGCGCTGGAAAAGTATTCGGCATCGGTGTGTAGAAAGAAACGCGGGTCAGGCTTAACAAAAACGGGCCGGATGTTGCCATCCGACCCGCTTATGGCTTCACAGATGTGCGCGTTTAGCGGACTTTGCCGCGCTGAACCAAATTGATTATGGCAAGCAACACCACGGCACCAACAAAGGCGGTGATCAAATACATAACCCATCCGGATCCGGTGTTCAAAAAGCCGACCATTTGGCCGATAAAACTGCCAATAACGCCACCGATGACGCCGACGACGATGTTGAGCAGAACGCCCATCGACGCATCGCGGTTCATTACCATGCTGGCGAGCCATCCGGCGATACCGCCCAAAATGATTGTTGCAATCCAACCCATAATTTATCCTCCTGTCTATCTCGAAACACAGTTCCGATTGTCCGACAGTGTATCAAACGCACAGAGGAAGGAAAGGTTTCATATCGGCAACGACCATAGTCCATGTAAAATTGTGTATCTCGTCACAGCGCGCCGGATGCGTCCCAAAAGAAAAAGGCCCCCTTCCAAAACGCGGAAGAGGGCCTTTATGTCCTTCGGGTCACAGAAGGAGAGAGGGTAAGCAGGGCGTCAGTATTTCTGCTGCCGCTCGTACAAATCACGATAATGTTGCAGGCGGGTCACGCGCAGGCCGGGCATACCGCTGCGGTCCACCGCGCGTTGCCATCCGGCGAATTCTTCCAAGGTGAGGTCATAACGGGCGCAGGCCTCATCAATGGTCAGCAATCCGCCATTGACGGCGCTTACCACCTCGGCCTTGCGGCGCACGACCCAGCGGCGCGTGTTCGGCGGCGGCAGGTCGGCTATCGTCAATGGCTCACCCAATGGGCCAACCACCTGCGCCGGTTTGATCTTTTGATTTTCGATCATGTACGTCCTCAACTCAAATACTAAAGGTGGTGGATGGATCGGTCAGGAGGCCTGATGACTCATCTTGAGGGAAACGCCCTCGGTCAGACTGGTTTACGCCCGTCTGTTTTCGAATGTTTGAACCGCCAAGGTAAACGGCGTGTTCACGTTTGTTATCAAGCGCGGATTTGGCATGGTTCGTCGCAGTTTTCGCGATTGAACCCGACGAAAAGGAGCCAATGGCTCCACTCGCCCACGCCGGATGACGCGCCGATGAGCCAGCGAACAAAGCGATGCGGGCGTCCTTTGGCAGGGCGCTTAACCGTTCGACTTGCTTCTCGCTTATCCAATGGCGCACCCGCCCTTGATTAATACGGTTGGATACCAACGCCATCAGCTCCACGTGTGAAAGCGCACGCAGCGCTTCTTGCCCGTCCACTATCCGCCCACGCATCGACAGGCCGGACGCAGGAAGTGCGCCGGGGGCCGAAAAGAAAGCAGGATTGCGGTGAAAGCTCATGTCCATGGCATTGGCTCTAAAGGCAAAGGCCATAAACAAATGTAAATCGGGGTTTCACCTACGATTAGGGAGTGTTAATAGCGCGGCCAATTGCCCCGTATTTCCTGTCCCCTGATGGGACAAAAGCGGGGCTATGCTATGCTAAGCATGTTGAAATTATGCATTTAATTCCCATCAACGCAGGTTAACCGACGGCGAGTCACTTTGAACGAAAATTTTCAACTCGGCCCCGATTTAACGGGAAAAACGATTGTCGTCGCGATGTCGGGCGGAGTCGATTCGTCGGTTGTGGCCGCTTTGGCGGCGCGGTCGGGGGCGACGGTCATCGGCGTTACGTTGCAATTATATGACCATGGCGCGGCGGTAAAGCGCGCCGGTGCGTGCTGCGCAGGGCAAGATATCCGCGACGCGCGCGCGGTCGCCGACCGTTTGGGCATTGCGCATTATGTGTTCGACCATGAATCAAGCTTTCGCGAATCGGTGATTGAGCAATTCGCCGACGAATATCTCGCCGGACGGACGCCAATCCCGTGCGTACGGTGCAATATGGGGGTGAAGTTCACCGATTTGTTCCGCATGGCGCGTGAATTGGGCGCAGATTGCCTTGCCACCGGCCATTATGTGCGGCGGGTTGAAGGCGCGAATGGCGCAGAACTCCACCGCGCCGCCGATAAGGGCCGCGACCAAAGCTATTTCCTGTTCGCGACGACGCAGGAGCAGTTGGATTATTTGCGTTTCCCACTCGGCGGCCTGCCCAAACCAGAGGTGCGCCGTATGGCCGCCGAAGTGGGGCTTATTGTGGCCGATAAACCGGATAGTCAGGACATCTGCTTCGTCCCCGATGGCGATTATGCCGCCGTGGTGCGCAAAGTGCGCCCGATGGAGGCCGACCAAACCGGCCCCATTGTGCATGTGCATAGCGGCGAGACATTGGGCACGCATCGCGGCCTGATCCACTACACCGTTGGCCAACGGCGGGGAATCGACATCGGCGGGCAAGCGGAACCTTTGTATGTGATTGCCCTTGACGCGTCGACCCGCAGCCTGAAAGTCGGGCCAAAAGCGGCGTTGGCGGTGAAGGGCGCGCGTTTGTCCGAAATGAACTGGCTGGGCCGTGATGCGGCGGACAGCTATCAGGTCAAGGTGCGTTCGATGGCGCAACCGGTCCCTGCGATGGTGACGCCCGACGCCAATGGCGGCGCAATGCTGACCTTCGCCACGCCCGAATTTGGTGTCGCGCCGGGGCAGGCGGCGGTGCTGTATGATGGTGATCGCGTCATGGGCGGCCGCTGGATTGAGGAGACATATTCTATTTGAGTTTACCGCACCGGCCCGCGCCCCCACCCGGCCTCCCATAAAATACACTAAATGGGAGGCCGGGTGGGGGAGTGGGCCGGTGCGGCTCCGAAACTCGAATGAGTTTCGCAAAAGGCCGTCTAAATCTTGCGCTTCAAAATCAAATACGCCGCGCCGATATTAAACGCGGTATAACCGAAATAGAATAACGGCATCCCCACATTGCCCTTGTGCGCGACCATCATCGTCCCCGCCAGCACGACGAAATCCAGAAACATGCCCAGCCGCTCACCCGCGACTTTGCCGAAATGTTCGAGCACCGAATCGATGAACGGATGGCCCGATTCCATCACCGCCTTCTGCGCGGCGAAGTTGATGATGCCGGATAGAAAGACGAGGAACAGGAGCATGGGCGTAGTTTATAACGATTGCCGCGCCATGGCTAGTCATTGCGACAGGGTTATTGCGCCCGTGGGGTAATAGTGAAACCCGGCACAGGGCGGTTTTCCTCATGGCGTTCAAAATGATTGTCCATATAAACCAGCACTTGACCCGGCAATGCTGCGCGGCAATCCACGCTATACACCGTCATCATCGTCCGAAATGGCCCCTGTCCTCCAGAACCAACACGTGTGACATGCGGGTTGCTATCGTCGGAGCAGCGCAGGCGCGCGAGATAGGCCCGCTCGCCCACGCCTTGAAAGACGCGCACGGGATTTTGCGCGCTGCCCAAGGGATAAGCGTTGGCGGCGCGCACCATGGCCTCTTTCCCTGACGCGCTATCCCCGTACACTGCATCGCCGAGCGCTTCGGACGTTTCGGCCATTGAGGCGCAGGCGGAAATGCCCATGGTTAGGCAGGCCAGAGTCATGGTCGATACGTTGCGCATCACTATTCGCCTTATTTATCGGTTATGGTGAAGCCGGGGACGGGGCGGTTTTCAACATGGTCCTTGAAATACATGTCCATGTAAATTTCGACCCGACCCGGTTTCGCGCTGAAGCAATTGACGTCGTAGAGATCGACGATGTTGCCAAAAGCGCCAACCCCGACGTTGCCGCGCCGCACGAAATCGGGTCGCCGCCCATCGGCGCAGCGCAGACGGGCGAGATAAGCGCGCTCACCGTCGGGCATATTGACCCGGACGGGGTTTTGCGCGCTGCCCAACGGGTGTTTGTCGGCCTCTTTCAAGGCGGCTCTCAAATCCCCACCCTGAAGATAGGGTTCGCCCGACAGCATCCGTTCCAACGACGCATCGTCGCTTTCCGTATTGGTGGTGACGCAGGCGGACAAGGCAAGGCCCGCCGTCAAAAGAACCAGTTTGGAAACGACGCGCATAATCCCTCCTCTATGAGACGACTTATTTCAGCCAATCGGGAACGGCCTCCGCCCCCATCACGGTTCCGGCGGCTATCCTGTTGGCGACGATAGCATATTTGCCGCCATCGACAAGCACTTCGGGAACCAGATCGCGGCTGTTATAGGTGCTCGCCATGGTCGCGCCATAGGCGCCGGCGGTGCGGAAAATGGCGAGATCGCCTTCGGCCACCACGTCGCATTCGCGCGCCATGGCAAAGGTATCGCCGCTTTCGCACACCGGGCCGACAAGGTTGGCGGTGAAGGTGTCGCCGGTTGGCTTGACGGCCTCAAAATGATGATAGGCGTCATACAGCGATGGCCGCGCGAGGTCGTTCATCGCCGCATCGACAATGACAAACGGCCGTTCCACCCCTGGCTTCACTCGGATAACTTCGGTGAGCAGGACGCCTGCATTGCCCGCAATCAACCGGCCCGGCTCGAACATCAATGTGACGTCCCAATCAGCAGTGACCCGCGCCACCATCGCGCCATAATCGGCGGGGTCGGGCATCAAATCGGTTGGCTTATACGGCACGCCAATACCGCCGCCCAAGTCCACATGGGTAATCGTGTGGCCTGCCGCGCGCAATTCCGCGACCAAAGCGCCGACTTTTTCAAACGCCTCCTGCAATGGGGCGAGATCGGCAATCATGCTGCCGATGTGGATGGCGACGCCGCGCAGGTTAAGGCCGGGAAGGCCAACAAGCCGGTCGAATATCGTGCCCGCGTCGCTGATCGGTACGCCGAATTTATTCTCCGACTTGCCGGTCGATATTTTCGCATGGGTGCGCGCATCGACATCGGGATTGACCCGCAGCACAGCATCGGCGGTCAGGCCCATGTCTGCGGCGATAAAGGCGAGGTCCGCCCCTTCACCCTCCGACTCAAGGTTGAATTGCCCCACGCCCACGGTAAGCCCATGGCGGAGTTCGCGTTTCGTCTTGCCGACGCCAGAAAAGACGATGTCTTCAGGCTTCATGCCCGCCATCACGGCGCGGTCAATCTCTCCGCCTGATACCACATCCGCGCCATAGCCCATATTGGCGAGCACGCGCAAAACGGCGATATTGGGGTTGGCCTTAATCGCATAGGCAATGTGCTTTTTGGGCAGCAGGGCCAGCGCCTCGGCGAAAACAGTCGCATGGCGCTCCAACGTGGCGCGGGAATAGATATAGACCGGCGTACCAACCTCAGCAGCAATGCGGGACATGGGGACGTTTTCGGCGTGAAGTTCGCCGTTGTGCAAATGGAAATGGTCCATGACGATGGGCCTTCTGTCTTAAAAATTATGTGTCGTGGCGGAGAGAAGGGGTCCTACCCCGCGCGTTTTTGGCCCTCAGGCTTTGGCGCATCCGGCTTGTTCGGGTCTTTTTGCTTTTCATCGCCTGGAAAAGGCTGCGCCGCGCCGCCGGGGGGAATGTCGAACGGGTCATCGCCGCGCACTTCGCTGCGAGTGAGGATTTCGCTCGACCGTTCCGGCGTCGCTTGCGTGGAAGGCATCAGCAATTGGTCCGATGTTTTGGGCGTCTTTTCGCCATAGGCTACCGGCGGCGGGGTCATGCCGGGCGCGCGTTGCAATTCGCCCTTTTTGCCGCACGCGGTGAGGGATAGGGCGAGAAGGAGGAGGGCGGAGGTTTTTCTCATAATCCAAACTCCGTCTTGGCCGCCGCAATCGCAGCGCGCACGTTGGCGGGCGCGGTGCCGCCAAAACTCGTCCGGCTGGCCACGCTACCCTCAACCGACAGGTCGGGTAAAGCGCGGCCATCAATCCGTGCGTCAATCGCGGTCAGGTCATCGGCGCTCAAGTCCGCCAAATCACATCCGCGATCCTCGGCCAGTTTCACCGCGCTGCCCGTTATATGGTGCGCCTCACGAAACGGCACGCCGACTTCGCGGACCAGCCAGTCGGCCAGATCGGTGGCGGTGGAGAAGCCCGATGCGGCGGCGGCGCGCATCCGTTCGGGGACGAAGGTCATGCTCTCCACCATCCCCGTCATCGCAGCAAGGCACAGGCCAAGCAGGTCGTGCGCCTCAAAGACCGGCGGCTTATCATCCTGCATATCCTTGGAATAGGCCAGCGGCAGCCCCTTCATCGTGACCATTAGGCTGGTCATGCACCCCATAATCCGCCCGCTAT
>JBGSSR010000112.1:0-4186 GCA_041736905.1 Sphingomonadaceae bacterium
GCCGCCGCGCTGCTCTCCGACCGGCGCACCGTGGCGGAGGGCGCACACACCGCGCCCGTCCTGCAAGCCGCCGCGCGTACCATGGGCGTCGAAATGCCCATTGTCGATGCGGTCTGTGCGTTGCTTTCGGGGCAGCAAGGCATCGGAGACGTCGTCGAACGCCTGATGGCGCGGCCCTTGAAGACCGAGGGGTCGTAGCGGGGAGCGTATACTTCCACCCTAAAGCCTTGCCCCCATTGGCCTTGCCCTTTATCACGAAACTCGGCTATGCCTTCTCGCTTCACAACCACGGAAGCCCCTTTGGTCGCCAACACTCCGCCCTCATCAGCCATAAACCCCACGCCGCAATCGGCGGCGGAGGAGGCGGACATTGCCGCGCTGGCCAAGGGCGGACGCACCAATGTGTTTGGCTTTATCCTGCGACTTTTGGCGCGCATCCCGTTCCTGTTCATCGCGGGGCAAATGTATGGCGCGGCCGCCGTGGGCCGTTTTGCCTATGCGATCTTAATCGTCGAATTCGTGGCGCAACTCGCCACTTTGGGCCTACGCCGGGGGTTGGCCAACGAGCTGGCGCGATCCGACCGCGACCATACCCATGTTGTGTGGGACGGATTGGCGGTCAGCGCAATGGTGTCGTTCATCGGGGCCAGCGTCCTCATCGCCTTTCCGTATATCATGTTCCCGAATAGTGAAATCAACGACTTGGACCGGTTCCTGCCGCTGATTATCGTGGTCATCAGCACGATGGAAATCGCACTGGCCGCGCTGGCCTATCGCTATGATATTAAGTCCACGGTGCGGAGCCGCGCGATTGTGGAGCCGTGGACAATCTCGATCGCGGCGGGCGCATTATGGTATTATTCGCCCCGCGATGGCCTGATTTTGGCCTATGTCCTGTCCATGGTCGCAGCGATGGTGGCGGCTTTTGTCCCCTTATTCCAAAGCTATGGCTGGCCGCACCAATGGAAACCGCGGGTTCGCAGCCTGCTTACCCTTATGCGCGACAACGCGCCCTTGGCCGCCGCCGACGCGATTGAGTGGGGCAGCAGGCGTGTGGACCTTGCGATATTGGGCCTGTTCGTATCGCCCGCCGTCGTTGGGCTCTATTATATGGCGCAACAAATCGCCAGCCTGCCGCAAAAACTGAAAAGCAGTTTTGAACCCATCCTTGGCCCGGTCATCACGCGCAATTTGGCGGAAAAAAACTACGCCGGTATCGCGCGACAAGTCGCGCAGGTGGGGTTCTGGATAATCGCCGCGCAAATTGGCGTCGGCCTTGCGCTGGGCATCCCGTCGAAGGCGATTATGGGAGTCATCGGCGCGGAGTTTGTCGGCGGCACGCTGGCCCTATGGTTCCTATTGGGCGCGGAAGCGGCGGCGGCACCGGCGGTGGTCAGTGAGGCGGCGTTGATTTATATGGCGCGGCATCGCAATTTGATGCTGTCGCTCGCCATGATTGGGACGCAGGCGGGCGTGACCTTTGTCGCGCTCTATTTTGCCAAGGATGCGGGATGGGAGCCGGAGTGGCTGGCGGCGATACCGGCGGCGGTGTTGATGGTGACGTTGGGGATGGCAAGCATTGCCAAGCGCTTTTTGCTCATGCACCTCCTCGGCCACCCGATTCGCGTGCTGCGTTGGCCCCTATTATGGGCGACGGCGGGCGCGGCGTCGCTGGGCTATTTCGCCAACATGTTGCCCGATTGGGCGGAGCTATTGTTCGGATTGCCCGCGATTTTGGGCGTTTACCTTTACATCATCTGGACCAAGGGGTTTGGCCCCGATGATAGGGCGTTGTTTAAGAAGCAGAAATAAGAGGGGGCGGTTATGCAATTCACACGGCGCGGCACGCTTATCGGGGGGGCGAGTCTGTCGCTTCTGCCCATGGTTTCAGGATGCGATTTTATGGCGGATAGTGGAAACCCCATGCCCAAAACCTCCCCTTTTGCCGGGTTTGAGATGCCGATGGAATCGGAACGCCACGCGCGCACCTTCATGCAATGGCCGGTCAATCTGGATGTGTATGACCGCCGCACATTGGCCCGCACACAGGACGCCATCGCGCGCATCGCCAACACCATCGCCGCCTATGAGCCAATAGTCGTAATGATGGCGGCGGAGCATCAGGCGGCGGCGCGCAAATTGCTGTCCGAGGATGTGGAGATTTGGGATATCCCCACCGACGACCTGTGGTGCCGCGATTCCGGCCCCACCTTTGTGCGCAATGCGGCGGGGGAATTGGCCGTGGCGCATATCCAATTCAACGGGTGGGGCAATAAGCAACCCCATGATAATGACGCCCGCGTGGCCGAGCGCGTGGCGGAGCGGCTTGGCCTACCTCTGCTCGACACCGGCCTCGTCGGTGAACAGGGCGGGGTGGAACATGACGGCGCGGGGACGGTGCTGGCCCATGCCAGCTCTTGGGCCAACCCCAACCGTAATGCGATGGGGCAGGATGACATCGGCGAACGCCTGCTCGCTGCGCTGGGCGGGACCAAAATGATCTGGGCGCCGGGGATAAAGGGTAAGGATATTACCGATTATCACATCGACGCACTCGCGCGCTTTGTGGGGCCGGGCAAGCTGCTGATCCAACTCGGCGAAGAGATCGACCCCGACGACCCGTGGTCGGTTTCGGGCCATGAGACATTGGCGATATTGAACGAAGCCACCGACGCATCGGGACAGCCATTAGAGATACTGCGCCTGCCCGACCCCGTCGACATTCGCGGCACGGGGGATGATTTTGTCGCCTCCTACGTCAATTATTATGTGTGCAACGATGCCGTTATCGCGGCGGAATTTGGCGATGAGGCGGCAGATGCAGAGGCGAAGGCGATGCTGCAATCGATTTATCCCGGACGCACGATTGAGATGTTGAACGTCGATGTTATCGGCGAATCGGGCGGCGGCATCCATTGCGCAACGCAGCAGCAGCCCGCCTAAACCGGCGCTCTAAACCGTCAACGCCCCCGTCAGGCCGACAAACGCCAGCACAATGGCCGCCATATAGATGTGCAACGTGCGCTGATACCGCGCGCCTGCATCCGCCACGATGCGGTTGTTGAGCAGGCGGAACAGCGACACGGTGAACAACGTCACGCTCAATAGCAATGTGCCGACCACGGCATAATCGGACGCATATTCCAACGCGGGTTGGTCATCGGCATCAACCGCCCAATTGGCCAGAAAGCTTAACAAGAAGCCCATGATGATGCCGATGGAGGTGACCATCGGTTGGCGGTAAGGAGCGATTTCGCCGTCGAAACGCGGGTCGCGGGTGTCGGTGTCCATCTGCCCCTCCTCCCGATGTTTTAGGCCGCTGCGCCCAATTGGCCATCGACCAATGCGCGCAAATCGGCCTCTGGGCGGGCACCATAATGGCTGATCACTTCATGCGCGCACACCGCGCCCATTTTCAGGCAATCGGCGAGTGGACGCCCTTCGCTTAGGCCGCTTAAGAAGCCAGCGGCGAATTGGTCGCCCGCACCGGTGGTGTCGACAACATGGTCGATGGGGAGTGCTGGGGTTGCGGCGCGCTCCTCCCCCGCGACACAAATCGCGCCTTGCTCGCCGCGCGTGACGACCAGCAAGGGCACTTTGGCCGACACAGCGGCAACGGCGGCATCGAAATCTTCGTTTTCGGCTAGGCTCGCGATTTCGACTTCGTTGGCGAACAAAATGTCGATTTCGCCTACATCAATCATCGCGTTGAAGTCGCCGCGGTAGCGGTCAATGACGAAGGCGTCGGACAAGGTGAAGGCAACCTTTCGCCCCGCTTTCTTGGCAATATCAATCGCCCGGCGCATCGCGGCGCGGGGTTCTTCGGGATCCCAAAGGTAACCCTCCAGATAGAGGATGGAGGCATTGGCAATCAACGCCTCATCCAGCGCATCGGCGGGCAAATATTGCGTCGCGCCGAGGAAGGTGTTCATCGTGCGTTGGCCATCGGGCGTGACGAGGATCAGGCACCGCGCGGTGGGCACGTCGCCTTCGCGCCCAAAGGTTCGGGGGGCGACGTCATAATCAATGCCGACGGCGCGGATGTCGTGGGTGAACACTTCGCCCAATTGGTCGGCGGCGACTTGGCCAACAAAGCCGTATTGGCGGCCCAGCATCGACAGCCCCGCAAGCGTGTTTGCCGCGCTGCCCCCGCTGATGTCGCGTCCTACGCCCACCGCGCCATATC
>JBGSSR010000211.1:0-1543 GCA_041736905.1 Sphingomonadaceae bacterium
GGGCTGACCGGACCGCCGGTGGCGCGGCCCGGTGCTCCGGCAAAAGCAGCGGCGATTTGCGTGATGGAGGCGATGAGGCCGGCGGTTCCGCCCCCTCCGCCCTGTTGTCCACCGCTGCTTTGACCTAAGGACGCGATGCCGGACCGAATGGCCGACGCCGCGATTTCGGCGAGAGCGGCCAATGCCACGCGTTTCAGGTCGTCAAAGCCGACGCGCCCCGACCGGACGGCATTCACCAACCCGCGCTCCAACGTCAGGCTGGCGCGGGCGAAGCCATCGGCCAATGGCCCCTCCGCATCGGCGCGCAAGCCAGCAATGTCGCGCCGAAACGCAGACGTATCCGCGCGCACCGCGATGATGAGTTCCTAAAGCGTGTCGTCCATGTTGGACCTCTCTTTCTATCAGCGCGGTCAGGTCTTGCGCGGAGAGCGGCGTCTCCGCATCTCTCCACGGCGTCAACGCATTGGCCATATCCTGCGGCGTTGCTGCCCAAAAGGTGGCGGGTGGCCAGTGCAGCAACTCCGCCGCCGCCGCGCATAGACGCAATGCGGCGGGGGTGAAGGTAGCGGGCGGATTCACGTCAACGCCCCTGCAAAATCTGCGCGATGAGGACACGCAATGCGGGGGTGAGTTTGACCAAACCGGCGGCGCATAGCGCCTCGTCAAAGGCGTCACGGTCCGGCCAATCGGCGGGTTCTGCGCGGCAATGCCAGAACAGCGCGATGAGGTCGGACAGGGAAAGCGTCCCCTCCGCCACGCGGTCCACCAAGGCGAACAACGGCCCGATTTCGCCCTCCGCCGCGACCAATGCCGAAAAGTGGGTCGAAGGATCAGCGCGCCTTGGGGCAGGTCGATTTGCGCCTCGCCCCGAGCAGTATTCGCGCTCATAATTGCACAACCGCGCCGGAACTTTCCAGCGCCAGCGTGTACGACCGCTCGCCATTATAATCGCCGGCGTAGTCGAGGCGGCTTACCAAAAACCGCCCCTGCATCCGCGCGCCGCTTTCGAAGCTTAATTCATAGTCGGCGAGTGTCCCCGCCAGCGCATGGCCGCGCACCGCGTTTTCCGCGTCGCTGCCGGTGAAAATTCCCGCGCCGGAGACGCTGATGTGGCGCACCCCCGCGCCGGAGAGGAGTTCGCGCCAGCCGCCCGAATCCTTGTTGGTGACGTTGACGGCTTCGCCATTCACGGACAATTGCGTCGTGCGCAATCCGGCGACGGTGGCGTAAGCGGGCGGTGTCTGCCCGTTGCTGATTTTCAGGAGGAAGGCACTGCCTTTTTCTGCGGCCATTTCGGGGTTCCTTTGTTGTGAAATGAAAAGTCGTCATGCTGAACTTGGTTCAGCATCTATGCCGCGTCCAAACTCGATGGATTCGGGGTAAACCGACGGATGGATCCTGAAACAAGTTCAGGATGACGATGAAGAGAGGGCGGATTTAGTCAGATCCGCTCCACCAAAAAGCGCCAATCGGTAAGGCTAGCCCAACCGCCGGTTTTGGCCTTCACCCCCTGCCGGACCATGCGGCGGCGCAGCAGGGTGGA
>JBGSSR010000216.1:0-4825 GCA_041736905.1 Sphingomonadaceae bacterium
CCGCCCTCGCCATCGAAGTCGCGCAAATGCGCCGCGACATTGCCACGCACAAAGCGCCGAAGGGCGCGCTCGACGCCAAGCTCCTTCCCGGCGGGTTGGTCGATGTGGAGTTCCTCACCCATTTCCTGCAACTCTCCACCGGCGAAGGACTGGTCCCCGGCGTGGAGAAAGCCATTGCTGCGCATGTGGCGGCGGGCAGGCTGGATGCAGGCTTTGCCGCCGCGCACGCCTTTATGACGCGGATGTTGGTCGTGGTGCGGCTAGTCAGCCCAACATGCGATGAGCCGCCGGTCGCCACGCAGGACTTGGTCGCCGCGCGGATGGGTTGCGAAGACTGGCCAGCCCTATTGGACAGGTTTAACGCCCACCGCGCCCTTGTCATTGCGCAGTGGGAGCGCCATTTAGGGGCAAGAGATTTTGCGGACCTTCCCGCCAAACAGGAGCACACGCCATGATCGCCGCTGGACAAACCCTACCCGATGCCACTTTAATGACTGCCGGCGGCACGGAAACCAATATATCCGCCTATCGCGGGCGGCCCTTGGTGCTCTATTTCTACCCGAAGGCATCCACCCCCGGCTGCACAACCGAGGCGGTGGAGTTCAGCGCGGCAATGGACGAATTCACCCACCTTGGCGTCGCCGTCGCGGGGATGAGCGCCGATAGCCCGAAAAAGCAGAGCGGCTTTATCGCCAAAAACGACCTCACCACCGACATATTATCGGATGTAAGCACCGACTTCCTTACCGCCATTGGCGTGTGGGCGGAAAAATCCATGTATGGCAAAAAATACATGGGCATTATGCGCACCACCCTGCTGGTCAATGCCGATGGTGTGGTTGAGCAGGTCTGGTCACCGGTAAAGGTGAAGGGCCATGTCGCCGAGGTGTTGGACGCGGCGCGCGCGAAATTTGGTTAATATGGGGTAGCGAAAATCCGATTCGCACCCCCGAATTTGGCTTAATTTTTCGCTTTGACGGGAACCATTCACCGTCAGAATCGTTGTCAACACGTGCAAATTGATTCGTATCGCACCGCACAAACTCGGCCTTAAAGGCGGATTTGCGGGCTCTGTTCATCTGCCATTCAACGACTCACCCCGCCGTCAATGCGACTTAACGCAAGGATGGGCTGCGTCGCTTGCATAGTAACCATTCACCAATCTAAGCCACTCATACACGGGGTGGGCAGCATCATTTGACTGCCGAAAATGCTCCGGTCCGCACCTTTTCAAAATGGGGCGGGTCGCACAGAAAAGGTACGTTTATGTTGTTTGTTGCTCTGGCCAATGCGCGTAAGACTGTTACTCGATTGGCTGCTGTTTCGGTTTTGGGGGTCGCTGCTATCGCCGCTCCTGCCCAAGCCAACAGCGCCGCCGCCGACACCTTCCGCGTCGATCCCGGCACACAAGTCAACCGCGACATCACCGCCTTGGGTGAGGCCGATACCGAATTCCGCTCGCTGCACGCATCGTGGATTGCCCCCACCGAAAACACCGTTGCTACTGTTCAACCCCAGGTGAAGGGTTCGGTCCCTTCGCTTTATCCGGTTGAAATGCAATATGCCCGCAAATCCAGCGGCTTTGGCCGCCGCAGCGCACCTGTTAAGGGCGCCAGCACATCGCACAAGGGCGTTGACCTCGCCGCCCCCATCGGCACCCCGATTTATGTCACTGGCGATGGCGTCGTAACCCGCGCCGGTTGGGCCAATGGCTATGGCAAAGTGGTCTATGTTGACCACGGCAATGGCATCGAAACCCGCTATGCGCACATGAGCGGCTTTGCCACCGAAGCCGGCACGCCGGTGCGTAAAGGCGACCTCATCGGCTACGTCGGTTCGACCGGTCGTTCGTCTGGCCCCCACCTGCATTACGAAGTCCGCATCGATGGCGTGGCGCAAAACCCCACCAGCTTCATGCAAGAAGCCCGCGAAAACATCCAAATGGCCAGCAACTAAATTACAATTTCGGGGTTATCCAAGCCTCTTGCGATAGTTTGCGACATTTGTGTTGCAATGCCATCGTTCATTTGATAGCAAGATTCGCACAAGGCCGGTGACGCTTACAGCTCCCGCCCTTCACGAGTTCACCTTTGGGAGAGGGTGCATAGCTGGGCGGTAAGGGCAACCTTGCCGCCCCCTTTTTTTGTCCCTATATCGGGTGCATGACCGACACCCTCACCAGCCCGACCGATAGCGATATCGCCGCCATCACCCTGATGCCCAATGCGGCCAAGCGCACCGCGTTTATCGCGCAAAAGCAGGGGGTTCCGGCAATCCTGCGGCTGTCGGTGGAGGGCGGCGGGTGCAGCGGCTTTCAATATAAGTTCGCCATGGCGGAACAGGTCGAGGCCGACGACACGGTGGCGGAATGCGACGGGGTGACATTGGTCGTCGATTCGATCAGCCTCGATCTGGTCCGTTTCAGCGCGGTCGATTTCGTCGAATCGCTGGGCGGCAGCATTTTCCAAGTCACGAATCCCCAAGCCGCGAGCGGTTGCGGGTGCGGCACATCGTTTAGCGTCTGATTCGCGTGATGTCGGAACGCACTTTGAAAATCGTCAGCTTCAACATCAACGGCATCAAGGCCCGCCTGCCGCGCTTGCTAGAATACCTCACCGAGCAACAACCCGACATCGCCGTCTTGCAAGAAATCAAGACGATGGATGAGGGATTTCCAGCGGCGGAGTTTGAGGCCATCGGCTATCATGCGCTGTGGCATGGGCAGAAATCATTCAACGGAGTCGCCATATTGACACGCGGGGAACCGGCGGTGGAGACGCAGCGGGGATTGCCGATGCTGGACGGCCCCCTCCCAATCGACAACGAACCCGATGAGCAATCACGCTATCTGGAGGCCGACGCCTTTGGCGTTCGAATCGGGTGCCTGTATCTGCCCAATGGCAACCCGCAACCGGGGCCGAAGTTTGATTATAAACTTGGCTGGATGCGCCGCCTCCGCGCGCATGGGCAAATGCTTCTCGCCCGCGAAGAACCCACCATCCTCTTGGGCGATTACAACGTCATCCCGCACGACCGCGACACTTATAGCGTCGGCGCGATGGCCGACGATGCGCTAACCCAACCCGAAAGCCGCGCCGCCTATCGCCGGATGCTGGCCGATGGGTGGACCGATGCGCTGGGCGTCACCTATCCGGCGGGCGGCGTGTGGACCTATTGGGATTATCAGGCGGGCGCATGGCCGCGCGACCATGGCTTTCGCATCGACCATATCCTATGCAGCCCGCAAGCCGCCGATCGCCTCGACGGATGCGGAGTGGATAAGGAATACCGTGGCCGCGAAAAGGCCAGCGACCATGCGCCGACGTTCGCGCTTTTGCGGGCGTAGGGGATAATCCTCCCCATTCATGGGGAGGGGGACCACGAAGTGGTGGAGGGGTTTGAACACGCCCTCGCCAACCCCTCCGTCAGCGCTGCGCGCTGCCACCTCCCCATAATGGGGAGGATTGTCCCATTCACCCTCCGCTCATTTCGCCTGAGACATAAAGGGCCAAAAGCGGAGGGCAGCATGACCAACAGACGCACATTCTTAAGCGCAAGCGCCGCCATCGCCCTCCTCCCCCTCATCGGGTGCGGGGAGCAGCAGGTGTTTGCAGACACCACCACCCCCGCCAGCCCCCCCATGTCCTCTGGCGCAGCGAAACTCATCGCCGCCGCGCGCGCGCAGATTGGCGTGACGTTGACTTACGACCCAGCTTACACCGCGCTGGATTTCCCGAACGGCGATGTCCCGCGCAGCATTGGCGTGTGCACCGATGTCATCATCCGCGCCTATCGCGATGGTTTGGGCCTCGACCTGCAAGCGCTTGTTAACGCCGATATGCGCGCGGCCTTTGGCGCTTATCCCAAAAATTGGGGCCTGACCAAGCCGGACCGCAACATCGACCACCGCCGCGTGCCAAACCTGCGCCGCTACTTCGCGCGGGCGGAGGCGGCAATGCCGGTGCCATCGAGCTTTGCCGATTGGCAGGCGGGCGATTTGGTAACGAGCATGGTCGGCGGAAAACTGCCCCATATCGGCATCGTCAGCGACCGGCGCGTGTCGGGCAGGCCTTTAGTAATCCACAACATCGGACGAGGCACGCGGGAGGAGGATATCCTACCCGACCACCCGATCAATGGCCTCTATCGGTGGCGGGTGGGGTGAGCCGCCCGCGCCTTACCGCACCCGCAACGTCACCCAAAATGTCCTCGGCGCGCTTCGCTCCAACACGCCGCCGCTATTGCCCGTGATGATAGTTTCATTGGTCAGGTTTTCGGCATCAATGGCCAAAGTGAATCGCGGTGTCACCGCCCATTCCGCGCCCACATCAAACGCGACAAAGCCGGGCAGGCGCACCGTTTCGCGGTCATCCTCAAACCGCGCGCTTTGCCATGCCATGCCGCCGTGGAGTAAAAACGCTTCGGATGCGGCGACCGTGACCCGCGCCGATCCGCTCCATTTCGGCGTTTGCGCAGGCGTGAAGCCATCCAAAACGCCGCCCTTCACGCGGGCATCGCCATAGGCCAAGGCCGCACTGCCGGTGACAGGCCCGAGGGTCAGGCGCATGGAGCCCTCCGCGCCGATGCTTTCAATCGCGGGCAGGTTTTGCCGCGCAAAGCACGTCCCTCGCACGAAGCCGACGCCGGGGCAATCGGTCCCCGTCCGCACCACCGCAACATTGGCAATGGCGCCATCAAGGCGAGCGACATAGCCGGTGAGCGAGAGGGTAAACGCTTGCCCAGCGCGCCAATCTACTCCGATTTCCGCGCCCCATAGCCGTTCGGGCGAAAGCGACGGATTGGCCGCCACGCCGTCGAGGCCTAC
>JBGSSR010000242.1:0-9013 GCA_041736905.1 Sphingomonadaceae bacterium
AAAGGGAAATAGCAATTTTCAACGCCCGCTTGTTTGATTTGGTCGTCAAGCAAGCGTTGAATCCGCTCCCAAATGCCATAGCCCCATGGGCGAATGACCATGCATCCGCGCACGCCCGATTCCTCGGCCATGTCGGCCTCACTCACCACCGCCTGATACCAAGCGGCGAAGTCTTTTTCACGGGTGACGGAAAGCGCGTGTTTCATGGGGGAGTGAGTACCTTATGCGTATTATGGCCCATTTGGGCATTGGGAAGGAGCTGCGCGAGCGGCCTATTTTAGGCTCAATTTTTCAATCTGCGCCTGAAGCGCCGCCATTTGCTGCTTTAATGTTTCAACGTCAACCTCTGGCTCGGGTGGCGTGGCGGGAGCGGGTTCGGGCGCTGGTTCGGGTGTGGCCATCGGAAAGCCCGGCGCGAAGCTCTTCATCAATTCCATATTCCGCTTCGCCATTTCGGCGAGCGGCGCGGTAAGCGGGTTGGCCTGCATCGAGCCTTCCAACATCGCCTTCATTTGATCTTGGCTAGCGCGGAAATTGGCCATCGATCCCTCAAGGAACGGCGGCACCATCCCCTGCATCGAATTGCCATACATCGAAATAATCTGTTTGAGGAAGTTCACAGGCAGCAAATTCTGTCCATTCGATTCCTCTTCCATAATAATCTGCGTCAGGACATTGTGCGTAATATCCTCACCCGTGCGTGCATCGACGACCTTAAAATCCTGTTCCTTTCGTGTCAGCTCGGCCAGAAAATCGAGGGTGATATATTTGCTCGTCTGCGTGTTATACAGACGGCGATTCGCGTATTTCTTAATGATGATGGTGTCGCCATCGTCGCCCTTGGATGCAGAGGTGCGGGCCATGAGTATCTCTCCTGATCAGGTTGCGGGCAGCATAGCACCCTTTTGTGGTGCAGCGCAACATAGCCCGCGTCCCTTGCCGTTGTTGTTGGAGCATTTTCGGACGGTGTGCGGATCGGACACGGCGCGATTGGAGGCTGCGTTGGCCGGGTTGCAACGTTATCAAGCGGCGGAGAGGGCGGCTGCTTCCAATTTAGACATACCTGTGGCGGCGAAGGTTGGACCCGCGAGGTTGCTGAGCATTGGGACAGGTAAGGGCGAGCCAATCGTGCTCATCCCTTCCATAATCAATGGTCCGCAGATATTGCACTTGGCGCCCGATTTTTCGTTCGGGGAATATTTGGTGGAAGCCGGACATGCGGTTTACCTCGTCGATTGGGGGGCAGTGGATGCCACTCGTGTTGATGAGGGGCTGGCGCAGCAGGTCACCAACCTCCTACTCCCTCTTATAAACCAAATCGGGCGGCCAGTGCATTTGGTGGGCTATTGCCTTGGCGGCTTGCACGCGATGGCGGCGGCACAACTTGGCCGTGCGAAGAGCCTGACCATGATTGCCAGTCCATGGAATTTTGCCGCTTATGAGGCGGAGCAGCGGGCCGCCTTGGCCGAATTATGGGAAAGCCAGCGCGCACATTGCCATGCGCTTAAATGCGCGCCGGCAGAGGTGTTGCAATCGTCGTTCTGGCAACTCGACCCTGAACAATTGGTGAGCAAGTTTTCCGCCGCTGCCACCATGGACAAAGCGAAGTTCACGCATTTCGTCCGCGTCGAAGATTGGGCAAACAGTGGCGAGGCATTACCGTTGCGCGCCGCCAACGACATCGTGGAACGCTTATTTGCGGCCAACCAAACAGGCAAAAGCAATTGGCGCGTTGACGGACAAATAATCGCACCCGAGGGCCTAGCCTGCCCCGCTTTATCCATCCGGTCCAGCATCGACCGGATCGTCCCTTTCGCCGCATCGCCACTTCTATCCGAAACATTGGATTTAGCAGAGGGTCACGTCGGCATGATGATCGGATCGCGGCGAAAGGCCGGCTTATGGGCGGGCGTACTAGACTTCATCAGTCGCACCGAAAGCCGTTAGTTTCAGGGCTTAATCCACCCAATAGCGGTGAAACCGGTCCGATAATCCGGTCAACAATTCATATTGCGACAGGCCAGTCATGCGCGATGCGGTGGGCAAGTTATAATCCACCTCCACCCAATCGCCTTCCTCAATCCCTTCCGCGTCGGTCGCATCAAGGATGACCAAATCCATCGACACGCGGCCCAGAACCGGCATAGTCGCATCCTCAAACCGCGCGGCACCTTTATTGGAAAATCCGCGCAAATAGCCATCGGCATAGCCCAAAGACACGACGGCAATGTGCATATCGCGGTCCGCCTCAAACGTCGCATTATATCCCACCACATCGCCCGCGGTAATTTGCCCGACCTGCAACACCTGCGCCTCCAAATAAGCCACTTGGCGGATAACGTCCCCCAAATCCGCGCACGGCACACCGCCATAGAGCGCCAATCCAGGCCGTGTCAGGTCGAAATGAAAATCGACGCCCAGCATAATCCCTGCACTATTCACCAACGACCGGCGACGGGCAGCAACCGCGTCGCTCATCTCCATGAACAGGTGGAGTTGGCTTTCATTTTGCCAGCTATCCTCATCGGCGGACGCGAGGTGGCTCATGACGATGTCGATGTCCAACCCGTCGAGCAGGTCGGGCGTCAAATCATCTTCACCAATGCCCAAACGGTTCATGCCGGTATTGAACATAACATCGCACAATCCGCCACCCGCCGAGCGCCAGCGAGCGACTTGCATAGGTGTATTGAGAACCGGCTTAGCCCCTAGCGCCAGCGCGAACGAAAGGTCGGCATCTTGAACCCCATTCAATACCGAGATTTGCGATGGCTCGATCAGGTCAGCCAATTTCGCCGCCTCCGCCCAATGTGCGACGAAGAAATCCTCGCACCCATCGTCGGCCAAGCGTTGCACGACTTCGCGCGCGCCGAGGCCGTAGCCATCTGCCTTCACCGCTGCGCCGGTCGAGCCTTCGCTGAAATTTGCCAAGGCGCGGTAATTGGCAACCAACGCCGCGTTATCCAGACGCAAGCGAAGAGGCGCGGGCGCGCCGGTGTCGTCTAATCCGAAATAGGGATGCTCCAAAAGCCTATGCTTCCTCAAAATCGCACGGTGCACCGCCCTTTAGTCCCCAAAGAGCAACCAAAAGGGCCAACGCCACCACGACCCATGTGTACCACAATCCCGCATAGGGATCGCCGGTTCGCGCGACGATATAGCTGGAAATAAAGGGCAGGAAACCCCCGAAATAGCCGGTACCAAAATGATAGGGGATCGACATCGAACTATACCGGATTTTCGGCGGGAACATCTCCGACAATAACGCGGCCACAGGGCCATAGGTTGCTCCCGACAATGCGGATAGGCCGACAAGCGCGAGCAGGATAATGGCCATGCCCTGTATAGTCGGCACTTGTTTGTCGAAGTTGTACCCCGCCTTGGCCAATGCGGCATCGATAACTTTCGGATCACCGGTCGCAACAGCCTGCCCGCCTATGGTCAGCGATAGCCCCTGCCCGCTTTCGGTTTGATAGGCCGCACCTTTTTTGGTGAGGTAATCAAGCAACTTCCCACATTCGCCCGCTTGCTCTTTGCCGAACGGATTATAGGCGCAATTGTCGCCAGTCACCACAATCGGCGCGCGCTCCGCCGCTGCGGCTAGCGAAGGGTTCGCCGCCGACCCCATAATCCAGAATAGCGGGAACATCGCCAACAATGTGATAGCATAGCCGACCACAATCGGCATTTTCCGACCGACTTTGTCCGACAATTTGCCGAAATAGATGAAGAACACCATGCCAAGGGCCGCGCCAATGCCGACGATGATTTCCGCCGTTGTATCTTCCACCCGCATGGGGCCTTTCAGGAACGTCAGGCCGGTAAACATCGCGGTGTACCAAATGACGGTCAGGCCCGCCGCAACGCCGATTAATGCAACGAAAATGCGTTTTTTGTTTCCGGGATAGGTAAAGCTCTCCTTGAACGGATTACCTGCAATCTCGCCATCCGCCTTCATCGCGAGGAAAACAGGGCTTTCGGACAATTTCAACCGCATCCAAAGGGAGAATGCAAGCAACAATAATGAGAGCAGGAAAGGCACCCGCCAGCCCCAGCTTTCCCATACATCAACAGGCATCATGGCTTTGCATCCCAATACGACGACAAGGCTCAACACAAAACCGCCGACCACGCTGGCCTGAATAAAGCTGGTGAAGAAACCGCGCCGTTCCGGCGGGCTATGTTCGGCCACATAAATTGCCGCTCCGCCATATTCGCCGCCCAGCGCAAGACCCTGCAATATGCGTAGCAATAGTATGAGTGCAGGCGCGGCATAGCCTATTGCCTCTGCAGACGGGACCAATCCAACGCCAGCAGTCGCGATACCCATCAGTGTAACTGTGACAAGGAAGGTGTATTTGCGCCCCAACTTATCGCCCAAAAACCCGAATAAAATCGCGCCTAATGGACGAAACCCAAACCCAACGGCAAACCCTGCCCAAACGAGCAAAGTTTCCAATGTCGCATTGTCACTGGGAAAAAACGTCTTGCCAATTATGGCGGCCAAGGTGCCGTAGATGAAAAAATCATACCATTCGAACACTGTGCCCAATGATGATGCGCCAATCACAAGGCGCATTTCCTTTGCACTGGTTTGCTTTGGTGTGTCGGCACTGTCGGCCATGATTATCCCCCCAGATAGTATTTATGACGCGTCGTTTGCCATGGCAAATGCTTGGCGGCAAGGGGTAGCCGCGCTAATCCACACACAAATAGGGGCCAACGACACCCTTTTCGATTTCGGCATAGCACCCAAAGGGCACGCTGTCGGCGGTGCATTGGCCGCGTGCAATTGTTCCGGTCGGCGCATCACCAACCGCGCGGCAGTCGCCCTCACATTCGTTGGAATCCGTGCATGATTTGCCGCCGTCGCTATATTGCGCGTAACAGGCATAGCGGCCCATGCGACCCGCTTGCTTTAATTTGCCGCCAAGTGCCGCGCACTGCCTATCCGCCGCAGCCACCGACGCAGGGCCAGCGGCTTGATCCAGCGAAATCGAAGCGAAATCCGCCGGGGCATCCTTGCCCGCATCCGCCCCATATTGCTGACAAGCGTGCAGCAGGGTCATTGCCGCACACGCGCCAATCAAACGGACCGCAAATAATCGAACCATTGTCGCACGCATCGTTCAAACTCCTGACACTTGGAGCGTAGAGCGATGGTCGCGGAATGCCAAGCTTATTCCAGTTCAAGGATCACCGCATCGACTGCTAAGCTATCACCAACGGCAGAATTGATTTTCGCAACAGTCGTTTGCTTTTCGGCGCGCAGGATGTTTTCCATCTTCATCGCTTCAACTGTCGCCAAGGGTTGGCCCGGTTGAACGACATCACCCTCAGCCACATGCAGACCGATGAGCAGTCCGGGCATAGGGCAAAGGAGAAGTTTAGACGTATCGGGCGGTGTCTTCTCAATCATATGCACCGCATGCCGCGCGACATGATCAGGCAACACGCGCAATTTATGCGTCGCCCCGCGCGTGGTGAGGTCGAAACCAGTGCGTGTGCGTTTGACTTTGACGATTAGCAGTTCGCCATCAAAATCAGCCTCCACCAGCGTATCTCCGGGCGTATATTCCATCTCTGGCGACATATCCTGCCCATCGACGATCAGCGCGTCTTCGCTGACCGAAACCTCCATTACCGCCTCACCGATTTTCACCTGATATTCCGACGGAGGGCGCAGGCGGCCGCCCAATTGCCCATCCACCCGCAACGCACGGTCGGCATGGGCGGCGGCCAAGAACGCACCAATCGCGGCCAATCGGCTGAGCAATTCGCCTTTCGCGGGCGCGCCGTGGAAACCATCGGGATATTCCTCCGCGATGAAGCCAGTGGTAATCTCCCCCGACCGGAAGCGCGGGTGCTGCATCAACGCCGACAGGAAGTCGATGTTGTGGCCCAGCCCCTCAATCTCAAACGCATCCAGCGCGCCGATCTGCTTATCAATCGCTTCCTCCCGCGTCGCCCCGTGGGTGATGAGTTTTGCAATCATCGGGTCGTAGAATATCGACACCTCACCGCCGTGCATCACGCCATCATCGACACGGATTCCGTCGGTGCCGTAAATCGGATCGCCGCTCCAGCCCTTCACTGGCGGGTCATAGCGCACCAACCGGCCCGTGGAGGGCAGGAACCCGCGATAGGGGTCCTCGGCATAGACACGGTTTTCGACCGCCCAGCCATTGATGCCGATATCCGCCTGTTCCATGGCGAGTTTTTCACCATAGGCGACGCGGATCATCTGTTCGACCAGATCAATGCCGGTGATGCATTCGGTGACGGGGTGCTCCACTTGCAACCGCGTGTTCATTTCTAGGAAGTAGAAACTTTCGCCCGTGGGGTCGGCACCGGATACAATCAGCTCCACCGTCCCCGCGCTATAATAACCCACGGCGCGGGCGAGCGCGACGCATTGCTCCCCCATGGCTTTGCGCATTTTCGGCGTAACGAAGGGCGATGGCGCCTCCTCCACCACCTTTTGGTGGCGGCGTTGGATGGAGCATTCGCGTTCGTTCAGATACAGGATATTGCCGTGCTTATCGCCCAATATCTGGATTTCGATGTGGCGCGGGTTGAGGATGAATTTCTCAATAAACACGCGGTCATCGCCAAAGCTATTCAACCCCTCGCGCTTCGTTGCCTCGAATCCTTCGCGCACGTCGGCCTCTGAGTAAGCCAATCGCATCCCCTTGCCGCCGCCGCCAGCGGATGCCTTCATCATCACCGGATAGCCGATTTCGTCCGCAATCCTCACCGCATGTTCGGTGTCGTCAATTTCGCCGACAAAGCCGGGGACGACATTGACTCCCGCGCTCATGGCGAGTTTTTTGGACTCAATCTTGTCCCCCATCGCGGCGATGGCGTTGACTGGTGGGCCGATAAATTCGATGCCTTCCGCTTTCAAAGCCTCGGCAAAGCTGGTCCGTTCGGACAGGAAGCCATAGCCGGGATGCACCGCCTCCGCGCCCGTCGCCTTGCACGCGGCGATGATTTTGTCGGCAATCAGATACGATTCAGCCGCCGGAGACGGCCCAATATGCACCGCCTCATCCGCCATTGCGACAAAAGGCGCTCGCGCATCCGCGTCCGAATAGACCGCCACCGTGGCAATGCCCATTTTCTTGGCCGTGCGGATAACACGGCACGCGATTTCACCACGGTTGGCGATTAGGATTCTTTTGAACATTAGAATTTCCGTTCTTTAACATCGAACACAGGGATCGGGGTTGGCTTACAATCCATCTTCCAAACTAAATCGTAGTAATCTCCATCTTGGTAGGTAGATTTAAGATTATATGTTGCCTCGCCCGAAAATCTATTGACGCTGAAGCTACATTCCCATTTAGAAACATCGGTGAAGTACGGGGTGAAGGAAATTTGGATCATCCCCGGAGAGAAATCTAAATTGCGTTGATTGTTCTCTGAGAGACAAATTGGATCAAATTGCCTCCTAGGTTTCAAAGCTCGGTCAGCTCTCTGTTCAGATTCATTAAATACAAAAATTTGCTGCGGCAGAGCATTTTGATCTCTGTAAATTTGGCCATCATCTAGAGTAGTCGACAAAGATTGCCCAACACACTCGATCGCGAAGGTCTCAACTACAGGCGACGCGCTCGATAAAAGTAGCGGAAAAATAAGTGAATAATTCACAACACACCCTCCTTCACCCCGCACCGCGGAGCCTCCGCCGCCATCGCGCTCAACCCAAGCTTCGCAAACAAAGCCCCGTCCCTGTCATCGCCCGCATTCGGGGTGGTCAGCAATTTGTCGCCGGTGAAGATGCTGTTCGCGCCAGCCATGAAGCACAATGCCTGACACGCATCGCTCATGTTCTCGCGCCCCGCAGAGAGGCGCACCATCGATTCCGGCATAGTAATCCGCGCCGCCGCGACGGTGCGGACGAATTCGATCTCGTCAATTTTGGCCATCGGCGTATCGGCCAGCATATCGCCCAACGGCGTGCCCTTCACGGGGACCAATGCGTTGACCGGCACGCTCTCGGGATGCTTGGGCAGCACGGCGAGTGCGTGGATGAAACCGACGCGATCCTCCCGCGTTTCGCCCATGCCAATGATGCCACCGCTGCACACATTAATCCCCGCCGACCGCACATTGTCCAACGTGTCGAGCCGGTCCTCAAAGGTGCGGGTGGTGATGACTTTCTCGTAATTTTCCGGCGAGGTGTCGATGTTGTGGTTGTAATAATCCAACCCAGCCTCTGCCAACATCCCCGCCTGTTTCGGAGTCAGCATCCCCAAGGTCATGCACGTTTCCATGCCCATTTGCCGCACGCCCTGCACCATTTCGATGATCGCTGGCATATCGCGGTCATGCGGATTGCGCCACGCCGCGCCCATGCAAAAGCGTGTGGAGCCAGCATCCTTCGCCTGCGCCGCCGCCTGCATCACGGCCTGCACTTGCATCAATTTCGACGCCTTCAGGCCGCTTTCATTGTGGACGGATTGGTTACAATAGCCGCAATCTTCGGGGCAACCGCCGGTCTTGATGGACAAGAGCGTGGAGCGTTGCACCTCGGTCGGGTCGAACCGTTCGCGGTGGACGCTCGCCGCACGGAACAGCAATTCGGTGAACGGCAGGTCAAACAATACCGCGATTTCGGCGCGGGTCCAATCGTTGCGGATGGGGGTAGATATGGTCATTGGGGAGGCTCCATTGATTTTTGATTTCGTCGCTTTGCGTAGTCGACGAGGGCATCGGCGTAAAAGGGGGCGGCGCGGCGTTCATGTTCCCCGTCTGGTTGGCTCGTGAGAGCGTCGGCAATAAAAGCAACCATTTCGGCGGGCAGTTTGGCGAGCGGCTCCACTGCGACGCCAATGGTAAACAGCACCGCGCCGGTTTCGGGCAGGCGGCGGAGCGTCTGCCGCTCACACCGCGCGAACAATGTGTGCCCCGCATTGTCGGCGGTGACATGGGCAAAGCGGGTGGCGGGGTCGTCCGTTGGCAGGTATCGCAATGCATCACTCGCCATCACAAACCAATTGGCGCGCGC
>JBGSSR010000279.1:0-12676 GCA_041736905.1 Sphingomonadaceae bacterium
CCTGCATGAGGTGGGAGAGCGCCTCATCATAGCCCAATCGAACGCCCATGCGCCCCGGATGCCGGTCGGCGGCGGCGAGCAGTCCCGCCTCCAAAGCGCCATCGCCGCTGCCCAATACCGCCAGCGACCCGCCGAGGCCGACGATATGGTCAACACATTCCAGCACCACGTCGATGCCCTTTTGCCAGCTTAGGCGGCTGATGAGGATGAACAATGGTCCGTCGTTGCGTTTTAACCCGAAATGCTTTTCCACCGCGCGCTTGTTCGCGGGGCGTTTCGACAAAGTTTTGGCAGTGAAATGCGCCTTTATCGCGGGGTCCGTCGCGGGGTTCCAGACAGCATTGTCGATGCCGTTGACGATGCCATGCACGCGCCCCTCACGGCTTTGGACAAGGCCCTCTAACCCCATGCCAAACTCAGCATGGCGGATTTCTCGGGCGTAGGTTGGGCTGACCGTCGTGATCGCGTCGGCGCATTCCATGCCCGCCTTTAAATAGCCGATGCCGCCGTGATATTCGACGCCGTCCATCGCAAAGGCATGCGGTGGCAGGTCAAGGCCGCCAAAGATGTCCGCGCTATAGTATCCTTGGAACGCCATATTGTGGATGGTCATTACCGACTTCGGCGAAGGGCCAGCAGGGGCGTATCTGAGATAAGCTGGAGCCATCGCCGCCTGCCAATCGTGCGCGTGAAGGATGTCGAAGCTTTCCCCCTTCACCCCGCCGCTGGCCAAGTCCGCCGCCGCGCGCGAAAACGCCGCAAACCGCCGCCAATTGTCGCTCCAGTCATGGCCCGCATGGTCCGAATACGGCCCACCATCGCGGTCAAAGAACGCGGGCGCGTCGAGCACGAACAAAGGCATGCCGTTTACGTCGGCTTTCAAAATCCGCGCCTCCACCCCGAACAGGTTGGTGTAGCTATGCACCGCCTTTGCTTTGGCCGGTACAGCGCGCATGACGGAGGGATAGCCCGGCACGAGGCTGCTTATGCGCACGCCTTCCCCCGCCACCGCCGCCGGCAAAGCACCCGCAACATCGGCCAGCCCGCCGGTTTTAATTAGCGGCACCATCTCGGACGCGACAGAGAGGACGGTTATCGGCATCAGTGCGCTACTCCGGCAATTTTGCAATCATGTCTTTGGTAATCAAACACACGCCCTTATCACTGCGGCGGAATCGTGCGGCGTCCATCACAGGGTCTTCTCCGACCACCAGCCCCTCCGGAATACGCACGCCGCTATCGATGATGACCTTCGACAAACGCGCCCCGCGCCCGATGTTGCAATAGGGCAAGATGACGGCTTCATCCACGCTGCTGAAGCTACCCATTTTCACGCCGGTGAAGAGCAGGCTACGTTTGGCCAGCGAACCCGACACGATGCAATCTTGCGAAATGAGCGAGGAAATCGCATGGCCGCGCCGCCCATCCTCATCATGCACAAATTTCGCCGGAGCCGCGACAATCTGATCCGTCCAAATCGGCCAATCACGGTCGTAAAGGTTCAATTTCGGCACGGTATCGGTAAGATCAAGGTTCGCCTCGAAATAGGCGTCCAACGTCCCCACATCGCGCCAATATTCCTCAATCTGCTCGGCGGCGCGCACACAGCTATCGGTGAACCGATGCGCGACCGCCTTACCATGTTTCACGATATGCGGGATAATATCGCCGCCGAAATCGCGACTGCTGTTCGGATCATTGGCGTCGCGGATCAATTCCGCGAACAGAAATTCCGTTTCAAAAACATAGATTCCCATGCTGGCCAACGCATGGTCGGGGTCGCCGGGGATGGCGGGGGGATCGGCGGGTTTTTCGACGAATTCGACAATGCGCGATTTGTCATCAACCTTCATCACGCCAAAGCCCTTGGCTTCTTCACGCGGCACGACAAGGCACCCGATGGTGACATCTGCGCCGGAATCGACGTGCTGCTGCAACATCAATTCATAGTCCATTTTGTAGATATGATCGCCCGCCAAGATGACCATATATTTGGGCGCATGCGCGGCGATGATGTCGATATTTTGATATACGGCGTCGGCGGTGCCTTCGTACCAAAGGCTTTCCGAAATCCGTTGCGACGCGGGCAATATGTCAAAGCTTTCGTTGCGTTCGGGGCGCATGAAATTCCAGGCGCGCTGCATATGGCGGATAAGGCTGTGCGCCTTATATTGCGTGGCCACGCCAATGCGCCGGATGCCGGAGTTAATGGCGTTGGATAGCGCGAAATCGACAATCCGGCTCATGCCGCCGAAATAGACCGCCGGTTTCGCGCGCCGGTCGGTGAGTTCCATCAGGCGACTGCCGCGCCCTCCGGCCAGAACATAGGCCATGGCATCGCGGGCCAGTGGGGATTGTCGTTTCGGTTGCATGTCTCTCTCCCAGTTGCGGCCTTTTGGCCCGTTTGCTTATCCTTGATACTCCAACATAATCGTCGATAGCGGCGGCAGGCGGACGAACGCAGCGCCATTTTCGCATGTCACTTGCCCCATATTGCCCTGCCCGCTGCCGCCATAATGTGGCGCATCGCTGTTCAATATCTCACGCCAGTTACCGTCGTGCGGCAGGGGCAGGCGGTAATGATCGTGCATCGTAGGCGTCATGTTGCTGACCACTGCAATGGGTTTGGCATCCGGTGCCTTACGCAGCCAAGCAAAGACGGACGCCAATGCATCATCAGCGACCAGCCACTCAAACCCCTCCCCCTCACAATCGCGGGCGTGAAGCGCGGGGTAGGTCTTATACGCGTGGTTCAGGTCGCGCACCCATTGCCTGATGCCATCATGCGCGGGGGAGCCGAGCAAGTCCCAATCGAGTGCACGGTCCTCCGCCCACTCCCGCCGCTGGGCAAATTCTTGCCCCATGAACAGCAGTTTTTTGCCGGGATAGCCCCACATCATGCCGTAATAAGCGCGCAGATTGGCGAATTTTTGCCAATCATCGCCGCTCATTTTGGTGAGCAAAGACCCCTTGCCATGCACCACCTCATCATGGCTCAAGGGCAGGACAAAGTTCTCCGAAAACGCGTAGACCAGGCCGAAGGTTATCTCGTCATGATGATGCCGCCGGTGGATCGGATCACGCGCCATATATTGCAGCGTGTCGTGCATAAAGCCCATGTTCCACTTAAACCCGAAACCGAGGTGCCGCCGGTCATCGTCGCTGGCGGGGTGGGAGACGCCGGGCCAGCTTGTGCTTTCCTCCGCCACCGTGAACACGCCCTTATGCGTGCCGTATAGGGCGCGGTTCATTTGGCGCAGGAAATCGACCGCCTCCCAATTTTCCCGCCCGCCGTCAGCATTGGGTATCCATGCGTCGGCTTCACGGCTGTAATCGCGGTAGAGCATGGAGGCGACCGCATCGACGCGCAGGCCATCGACATGGTACTGCTCCGCCCAGAACAGCGCGTTGTTGACGAGGAAGCTGGCGACTTCTCGGCGTCCAAAGTTATAAATCGCCGTGTTCCAATCGGGATGGAAACCAAGGCGCGGGTCTTCGTGCTCGTACAAAGCCGTGCCGTCAAATTTGGCCAGCCCATGCTCATCGGTCGGGAAATGCGCGGGCACCCAATCAAGCAACACGCCAAGTCCAGCCCTGTGCGCGCCATCGACGAAGCGCGCGAAGCTCGCGACATCGCCGAAACGGGCGGACGGCGCATATAATCCGGTCGTTTGATACCCCCATGACGGGTCGTAGGGATGCTCGCTGACCGGCATAAATTCAATGTGCGTGAAGCCCATATCGACGCAATAGGGGATCAGCTCCGCCGCCATCGCGTCCCATGTTTGGAACCATCCATGCGCATCGCGCCGCCAAGACCCGGGGTGGACTTCATAGATGGAAATCGCCTCGCGCCGCGGGTCGCTGTTCGCCCAATGGTCGCGGTGCGCGGCGTCGCCCCAATCTGGCTTGGCGGGCCGTGCCGTGATGCTAGCGGTGGCGGGACGCAATTCGGACGCGAACGCAAACGGGTCAGCTTTCAGTGGCAACACTGTGCCATCGGCGGCGGTGATTTGATATTTATAGGCGCGGCCCTCGGCAATGTCGGGAACGAAAATCTCCCACACGCCGATGTCCATCCGCTTGCGCATGACATGGCGGCGGGCATCCCAATCGTTGAAGTCACCCACCACGCTCACCCGCGCTGCATTGGGCGCCCAGACGGCAAAGTGTACCCCATCCGCGCCCTCATGGTGGATGATATGTGCGCCCATTTTATCAAACAGGCGCAAATGCGTGCCTTCATTAATCAGGAAATCATCCATCGGGCCCAGCACGGGGCCGAAGCTATAGGCGTCACTATGCACCCATTCATGCCCGCTAGCCGTCGCGGTATAGCGCAAAGCCCGGATTTTCCCGCGCGCGCTGACTTTGCCCTCAAACAATCCGCGATCATCAACGCGGGTCAGCGCTCCTTGCGACTTGCCAGCATAATCAAACGCCTCCGCCGTTTCCGCGCCGGCAATAAAGACCCGCGCAAAGCGGCCCTTTGGCCCCTCATGCACGCCCAGCAACGAAAACGGATCAGCATGCGTGCCGTTCAGCAAAGCATCAATGGCACGCGTGTCTGGTTTCACTTAATCACTCCCCATATTTCGCGGGCATATTCGCTTATTGTGCGGTCGGATGAGAACCAACCAACGTTGGCGATGTTCCGCACCGCCGCCGCACGCCAGGCCTTCGGGTCGTTCCAGCGCGCATCCACATCGCGCTGCGCCCGTGCATAGCCATCGAAATCGGCGGCGACCATGAACCAGTCATGCTCATAGATGCCGTTCATCAAATCGCGGTATCGGTTCGGGTAGTCGGGACTGAACACGCCGCTGGCAATCGCGTCGATGGCCTGCGCCAATTCACGGCTGCCCTCGATAACCTCACGCGGGTTATAGCCATTGGCGCGCTTGTCGGCGACTTCGTCGGCAGTAAGTCCAAAGATGACGATATTGTCATCGCCGACATGGTCCTTAATCTCAATATTTGCGCCGTCGAGCGTGCCGATGGTCAGCGCGCCATTGAGGGCGAATTTCATGTTGCCGGTGCCAGAGGCCTCCATACCGGCGGTCGAAATCTGTTCCGACAAGTCGGCGGCGGGGATGATTTTTTCCGCCTTGCTGACGTTGTAATTCGGCACGAACACGACTTTGAGCATCTCCCCCACCGACGGGTCATTGTTCACGCGGCGCGCAATGTCGTTGGAGAGTTTGATGATGAGTTTAGCGTTGTGGTAACTCGACGCCGCTTTCCCGCCAAAGATTTTGACGCGCGGGGTCCAATCCTTTTCCGGATGGCTGCGGATTTGGTCATACAGCGCGACCGTCTCAATCAGGTTGAGCAATTGGCGTTTATATTCGTGGATGCGCTTAATCTGCACATCGAACAGGGCATCGGGGTCCAACCGGACGCCCATGGTTTCGCGCAGATATTTGGCGAGCGCAACCTTGTTCGCGCGCTTTACCTCATGCACCCGTTCGCCAAACGCCGCATCATCGGCAAAGGCGTTGAGGTCGGACAATTTTGCCGCATCGTCCATGAAATCGGGGCCGATGGCGTCCTTGATCAGGCTGGTTAGACCCGGATTGCATTGTTGCAACCACCGGCGCGGGGTGACGCCGTTGGTCTTGTTGTTAATCCGGCCGGGATACATTGCGTGCAAATCGGCGAACACCGTCTGCTTCATCAGGTCGGTGTGCAGCGCCGCGACACCATTGACGCTGTACGATCCGGCAAAGGCGAGGTTGGCCATACGCACGCGGCGCTCCCCGCCCTCATCAATGAGCGAAATCGCCGAAATCGCCCGGTCGTCCAACTTGCCTTCCTTCCGCGCCTCGCGCAGGAGTTTGGCGTTGATGGCATAGACCAACTGCATATGGCGCGGCAGCAACCGTTCGAACAACGGCAAGGGCCAGCTTTCCAAAGCCTCGGGCAGCAAAGTGTGGTTGGTATAGCCAAAGGTTGCGCGGCACAAATCCCATGCCTCGGCCATCGCCAATTTATGCTCATCGACCAAAATTCGCATCAATTCAGCGACGGCGACGGCGGGGTGGGTGTCGTTCAGTTGAATCGCGGCCTTTTCAGGCAGAGTGCGAATATCGCCCTCATATTGCATATGGCGGCGCACGATGTCCTGTATCGACGCGCTGGAGAAGAAATACTCCTGACGCAGGCGCAGTTCCTGCCCCGCCGCGCTGCTGTCCGCTGGATAGAGCACGCGGACCAGCGACTCGGCGCGCACTTGCTCGGCGAGCGCCCCGCTATGGTCGCCCGCGTTGAATGCGTCCAGCCGGATGGGGTCCAACGCTTGCGCCGTCCAAAGGCGCAAGGTGTTGACCCGCTTTCCGCGCCAGCCGACGACGGGGGTATCCATGGCAATCGCCTGCACCCGTTCCTGCGGCGTCCAGACGATGGAGCCATCATCCTTCGCCACAATCTCCCCGCCAAAGCCAATCATATAGGCGCTTTCGCGGCGTTCAAATTCCCACGGATTGCCATGCGCCAACCAGTTTTCGGGAAGCTCGACTTGCCAGCCATCGGCAATGCGTTGCCGGAACATGCCGTTCACATAGCGGATGCCATAGCCGTATGCATGGATATTCAGGCTGGCCAAGCTTTCCATGAAACAGGCGGCAAGCCGCCCCAATCCGCCATTGCCCAATGCGGCGTCGGGTTCGATTTCCTCAATGGCGGCCAAGTCTACGCCATAATGCGCCAATGCCGCCCGCATTTCCTCGCTGCGGTCCAAATTGGACAGGGCATCGCGCAGTAACCGTCCGATCAGGAACTCAAGGGATAGATAATAGACCCGCTTACCGCCTTTATCCGCGACCTCACGGCTGGATTGCATCCACAGTTCGATGACTTCATCGCGCACGCACAGGGCGGCGGCGGCGAACCAGTCGTGCGGCTTCGCGGCGCGTTCATCCTTACCAATGCGGTGAATGAGGACGTCGACCAAACGGTCCTTCATACTCGTTTTTGCGACAGTCGGCATCAGTGTAGCGGTAGGCGTCAATGTCGTAGCCAATGGTCAAGTCCCCCAAATCCGGCGCAGGTGTGTTCACCCTTCGCTTGAAACCAAAGGGCTAGCATGGCGCGCATGTTGCAACCAGTCCCCTCCCGCTATGAATAGGATTGCAGGTTTGATGCATAGCAATGCATCCCCCGTCTCATTCCATTTGGGGCAGCATAACAGCCTTAGAGGGCTTGGCAATGCGGCATTTGCGGGAATTTGTAACACTTTGGGTCGCGCGGCGGAGCGCGCCGCCTGTGGCAATTGGGTCACAGGATATTGGCAAACATCAATTTACGTTTTCGATTCCCTAAAGGCCAACTTGCAATCGGATTTGTATGTGTTACCTACTAATGTAGAAATCGAACTGCGGTATAAAGTGCGGCGATCCATATGGAGAGGAAATGCTATGGCTTTCGTTCAACCTAAACTTCGCGCGCGGCTGACTTTGTCGGCGGCGGTGCTTGCGCTTTGTGCGCCGGCAACGGCATTTGCGCAAGATGCTTCCGATGGAGCCAGCAACGACGGCGAAATCATCGTAACGGCGCAAAAGCGTGAGCAGTCCTTGCAAGATGTTTCGGTCGCTGTGTCGGCCGTATCGGGCGATGACTTGGCCGAGGCAGGCATTTCCAATTTGCAAGACATTCAGCAAGTCGTGCCAACCGTCACCTTCGGCAATGACTTTAACCAGGCAAAAGTGTTCATTCGCGGTGTCGGCGCGAACACGTCCACCACGGGTTCCTCCACCGGCGTCGCGCTGCACGTCGATGGCGTCTATATCGCGCGGGCCGAGGCACAATTGACCAGCCTGTTTGACCTTGAGCGTGTCGAAGTTCTGCGCGGACCGCAAGGCAGCCTTTATGGCCGGAACGCCGTGGGGGGCAGCGTCAACCTGATCACGCGCAAACCAACCGATGTCCTGACTATGGATGCTCGCCTGTCCTATGGCAGCTACAATGCTGTGACTGCCGAAGCAGGCGTTGGCGGGCCATTGGTGGGCGGCATATTGTTCCGCGTTGCCGGTAAAGTGGAAACCCGCGACGGCTATGGCGAGGATCCGTTCAATGGTTGGGACGTTGACAACCTGAACCGCAAAATGGTGCGCGGGCAAATCCTGATTCCCTTGGGCGCGGACTCCGATTTCACTGTAGCTGGCGAATATTTCCGTCAGAAAGACAACAGCGGCGGCGTCCATTATGCCGGCCCCGCGTTCCCCGGCGTGGCGCGCTTGCCCGAACTGGGCGTCGGCGGATATGCCACCAACCCCCGCGATTTGGGCAGTGATGAGCCGCCATCCGTCAACACCGAAACCTATTCGTTCACCGGCACGTTGAACCTTGGCTTGTCCGACAATCTGTCGTTCACCAACATTGCCAACTATCGCAAATTCGATACGCAATTGATCCAGGATCTGGACACCAGCGCCATTGTCAACCAACTGCCCCGCGCGACCACGGTGCAAACCCGCACCATCGATAGCGAGCAGTGGTCGAACGAAGCGCAATTGAAATATAACAGCACATCGATCAACGCCGTTGTCGGCCTGTATTATTTCAATGAAAAGCAACGCCCACGCGACCAAGTCGGCTTGTCCAGCACCACCGGCATGGCGTCCAATGCCACCGTGCTGCTAACCCGCCCCACTGTGCGCGATGGCGTGTTTATTGGCCCGGGCGGCACGACCTTGGCACAGGCCTTGGAAATGTGCGGCTTTACCGCGCCCAATTTCCCCAACCGCGTGTGCTTGCGCTCCAAATTGGATACCGAGGCCTATGCCGCATTCGGTCAGGTTAACTTTGACCTTGGCGAAATCGCGGGCCTTTCGGGCGTGTCGTTGAAACTCGGCGGTCGCTACAGCCGCGAAAAGGTGAGCAGCGCCAACCCCTCCATCATCATGACCGCCAACGCCAATCCGGCGGTATCGACGGTTTTGGTGACGACCGAGGCGGCGACTTTCCGTGAGAAAACGTTCAAGGACTTCACACCGGAAATCGGCCTGTCGTGGGCGGCATCGGACGACATCCTGCTCTATTACACTTATTCCGAAGGGTTTAAGGCAGGTTCGGGCGAGAACGCTGCGGGCAGCACCACCATCGTGCGTCCCGAAAAGATGAAAAACCACGAAATTGGCGCGAAGATGCAATTCCTCGACCGCCGCGTCACGTTGAACATCGCGGGTTACCATTACAAACTCGACGATTTGCAAATTAACAAGACCGTGGGCGGCGGCCCTGCCGGCTTTACCACGATTTTTGAGAACGCAGCAAAGACCAGCGCAACGGGGGTTGAGGCCGATTTCCTAATCCGTCCCGTCGACAACTTCCGCTTCTCCGGCGGGATTAGCTATACGGACAGCAAATACGATGATTTCATCACGCTGGACCCGCTCTATGCGCCCAACGTCGCGGTGCCGGGTCAGCCAGCCTATAACGCCATCACCAACCCCGACTTGACGGCCTTTGGCGCGCCCTGCTCCAGCGATGCGTTGAACGCGAACGCGCCGTGCAACATCCAATTGGCGGGCAATCCCACGCGCAACTCGCCCAAGTGGAGCTATTCGTTCCGCACGGAATTTGACATTCCCTTGGGCGATTCCGGCATGATTACTCTGTCGGGCGATATGTATGGCAAGAGCAACGTGTACTTCACCGAGTTTGAGCGCCTACAAGAAGGGCAAGAGGCCTACACATTGTTCGATGCTGGCATTAAATGGAGCAGCGCGGATGAGAACCTGTATGTGCAGGGTTACGTCAAAAACATCGGCGACGAATTGTTGAAAAGCAGCACCTTTGCGATTTCGACCGGCCGCGTGATTGGCGTCACCTACTTGCCGCCACGCACCTATGGCGTAGCCGTGGGGTATCGGTTTTAACAAAGCCTTTCGGGTCGCACCGAGGATTTTGGGGCAGGCTGAGGCAACTCGGCCTGCCCCTTTTTCATTGACTCGCCCACGCGCGCCATCGCATAGGCAGCGTTAGATGGTGCTTTGCGCAAGCGAAGCTAAGAGGGAAGCCGGTTCAAATCCGGCGCTGTGCCCGCAACTGTGTGCCGGGAGCCTTCGCCTTAATATACCACTGGCCGCCCGTCCGGGATGCTGGGAAGGTGAGGCGAAAGGTGACGATTGGCAAGTCAGGAAACCTGCCATCGCGTCGTTCGTCCGGGGCCGGGTCCAGCCCATCGGGACAAGGGAATTTTCCTTTTCGTAACGACAGCAAAGCGCCCGTTTCCGGCGCTTGGGGCTGTGTTTCTGCGCGTCCTCAAGCGGGGCCGTCCTGTCGTTTGCCGCGCGCCGTCCGAAGCCTGCGCGGGGGTTGAATAGGGGTTTGTCCCATGAAGAAATATTTGCTTACCGCCACCGCTCTGCTTTCCATTTCCGCGCCCGTGATGGCGTCGGAGGGGGAGCAAGACACCGGCGAAGCCATCGATGAAACTGCCGGTCCCGAAATAGTGATTGCCGACTATAAATGGCCCATCATCGTCACCGCCAATCGCAGCGAACGTCTTGCCAAAACAGTCGGTGAAAGCGTGACCGTAATCGACACCGAAACCATCACCGCCCGCCAATCGGTCGATGCCCTACCGCTACTCGCCTCCACCCCCGGCGTCACTTTTGCCCGCAATGGCGGCATCGGCGCGGCGTCCAGCGTCTATATTCGCGGCGCGGAGGCGGACCAGACGGTCGTGCTGTTCGACGGCGTCAAACTGACCGATCCGGCGGCCCCCGGCGGCGGGTTTAACTTTGGCCCATTGATGACTGGCGAGGTTGGCACGATTGAAATCCAACGCGGCGCGGCGTCGGTGCTCTATGGCAGCCAAGCGATCGGCGGCGTGGTGCATTTCATCAGCCGCGATTCCCGCTCTGTCCCGGAAATCCGCGCCCGCGCCGAATATGGCAGCCACGATTCCATCCTTGCCAGCGGCGGCGTATCGGGCACATTCGGCCCGCTCGCCCTATCCACCGGCGTCACCTATGTACGCACCGACGGCATCAGCGCCTTTGACGAAGGGACCGAGGCCGACGGTTTTGAAAGCATCGGCGGACAGGTCAGCGCCCGCCTAACACTCTCCGATACGCTCTCCATCGACCTGCGCGGATTATACGCCGACAGCACGGCGGCCTATGACGGCTATCCCGCGCCCAATTACGCTTACGCGGACGCGCCACTGTTCGGTGACCGGACGGATTATTTGGGCTATGTAGGCGTCAACCTGTCGATGTTCGATGACCGCTTCACCAACCGCCTTGGCATCGCCGCCACCCGTATCGACCGGCAGGATGAGGACCGCAGCGGGGCGACGCCGTTCGTTACATTCGACGCCACTGGCAAGACCACACGCTTGGAATATCAGGGCGGTTGGAAAGACGGAATCCTACAACTAACCTTCGGCGCAGAACGCGAGGAATCGAGTTACCGCACCGAAGGATTCGGCGTGGTCGCAACCGCCAACGCATGGATTAATTCTAGCTATGCACAAGCCACGCTTAACCCCCTATTTGGCCTAACACTCACCGGCGGAGTGCGGCATGACGACCACAAGGCCTTCGGCGGCCACACTGTGTTCGCAGGCAGCATGGCCTATTCCCCCAATTCCGGGGTCACCATTATCCGCGCCAGTTTCGGCGAAGGATTTAAGGTGCCCTCGCTGTTCCAACTGTACAGCGATTATGGTAACGCCGGACTTGCCCCCGAAACCGCGCAAAGCTGGGATGTGGGCGTCACGCACGGGTTTTTGGGCGGCGATGCAGAAGTGTCCGCGACATATTTCCACCGCGATTCCAAGAACCTCATCGCCTATGTCGGGTGCTTTATGGACCCCAATCCGATTTGCGTGGGCCGCCCCTTTGGCACTTACGATAATGTGGCCAAGGCATCGGCGAAGGGCTTGGAAATAGGCCTGACCCTGCGCCCCGCGGATGGGTTCACGGTTGCCGCCAACTACACCCACACCAACGCGCGGGATGAAGTCACCGGCCTGCGTCTCGCGCGGCGTCCAGCGGATGTGATGAACTTGAACGCCGATTATACCCTGCCCTTCGGCCTATCGTTGGGCGTCGGCGTGCAGGTCAGCGGCGACCGTTTCGATGATGCCAGCAACACGCGGGCGCTGGACGGCTATATCCTGACCGATATACGCGCCAGATTCCCATTAAGCGACGGCATAGAACTCTATGGCCGCGTCGAAAATCTGTTCGATGTCGATTATGAAACCGTCTATCAAAATGGCCAAGCGGGGCGCGGCGTGTTCGGCGGAGTGCGGGTGAGAATGTGAGGTTAGCCACGGCGCTTCGTTCGGCGGTCGTCGCCCTGTGGCTTGCCTCTTGTGGGGCCGAGCAAGGGGTGGAGTCCGCCCACCAAAGCGCGGCGCGCATCGTCTCCCTCGATTATTGCGCCGACCAATATGTGATGCAATTCGCGCCGCGCTCCCCCATCGCCGCGCTGTCGCCCGATGCAGGGAAGGATTTCTCCTACCTCCGCGCGCGGGCGGCGGGGTTGCCGACTGTCCGGCCACGGGTGGAGGATGTGTTGGCGCTCCGCCCCACTGTGGTCGTGCGCAGTTTTGGCGGCGATGCGGGGATAGACGCGGCGCTCTCGCGGGCGGGTGTGGAGGTCGTGCAACTGGGCTATCCGCAAAATTTGGCCGATGTGCGGGGAGAATTGCTGCGCGTGG
>JBGSSR010000283.1:0-4305 GCA_041736905.1 Sphingomonadaceae bacterium
TCCGCCCGCGTGTCGAGCAACGCATCCTCGGTCAACGTGCCAGCAGTCACGAACCGGATAATATCGCGCGCCACCAAAGCCTTATACCCGCCGCGTTCTTTGGCTTGGGCAGGGGTTTCGATCTGTTCCGCAATCGCGACGCGGTGGCCAGCCTTAATCAGCCGCGCCAGATACCCCTCCGCCGCATGCACCGGCACGCCGCACATCGGGATGGGCTGCCCCAAATGCTCCCCGCGCGAAGTCAACGCAATGTCCAGCGTCGCCGCCGCCGCGCGCGCATCATCGAAAAACAGCTCGAAAAAATCCCCCATGCGGTAGAACAACATGCAATCCCCCGCCTTTTCCTTCAGGGCGAAAAATTGCGCCATCATGGGCGTGTGGGTTGGGGCGTCGGCCATTATGTCAAGCGATAGCGTAGCGCGCGGATGCCCTCAACCCCTCCACCCCGCTTGTGGCATTCGCCGCCGTGGATAACTAGGCCCCATAAAAACGACGCCCCGCCACCTTGCCCATCCGCGCCCATCCCGCTAGGGCAGGGACAAGAGAGGCAAGGCCTCCACTCCATCCCCAGCGAAACCACCATCGTGAGAGAGCAGCCAACGTCATGAGCAAAGACAAAATCCAGTTTTCCGACCGCGAGGCGCTTTTCTATCATTCCACCATGCGGCCCGGCAAAATTGAGATTGTCGCGTCCAAGCCGATGGCGACGCAGCGGGATTTGTCGCTTGCCTATTCGCCGGGAGTGGCCGTCCCCGTGCTGGCCATCGCCGCCGACCCTTCGAAGGCGTATGATTACACCGCAAAAGGCAATTTGGTCGCCGTGATTTCCAATGGCACCGCGATCCTTGGCCTCGGCAATTTGGGCGCACTGGCGTCGAAACCCGTGATGGAGGGCAAGGCGGTGTTGTTTAAACGCTTCGCCGATGTGGACTCCATCGACATCGAAGTCGCGACCGAGGATGTGGACCGGTTTATCGACGCGGTGGAGCTGCTGGAACCCAGTTTTGGCGGCATCAATTTGGAGGATATTAAGGCCCCTGAATGCTTCATCATTGAGCAAACCCTGCGCGAACGCATGAACATTCCGGTGTTCCATGACGATCAGCACGGCACCGCGATTATTTCGGCGGCGGGCCTCATCAACGCCTGCCTGCTGACGGGGCGCGAACTCAGCGAAATTAAGATGGTCGTCAACGGCGCGGGCGCGGCGGCGATTGCGTGTACGGAGCTTATCAAAGCGCTGGGCGTGCGCCACGACAAAGTCATCATGTGCGACCGCGAAGGCGTGATTTATCAGGGTCGCCAAACTGGCATGGACCAATGGAAATCGGCGCATGCCGTGGTCACGGACGCCCGCGACTTGACCGACGCGATGAAGGGTGCGGATGTGTTCTTGGGCCTGTCGGCGGGCAACGTGGTCAGCCCCGACATGGTACGCTCCATGGCCCCCAATCCCATTATATTCGCAATGGCCAATCCCGATCCGGAGATTACGCCGACATTGGCGCGCGAAGCCTCCCCCGATGCCATCATCGCCACGGGCCGGTCGGATTTCCCGAACCAAGTGAACAACGTGCTGTGCTTCCCGTTTATTTTCCGCGGCGCGTTGGACGTGCGCGCGACAACCATCAACGAAGAAATGAAAATCGCCGCCGCGCACGCCATCGCCGAATTGGCGCGGGAGGCGGTGCCGGAGGAAGTTGCGGCGGCTTACGGCGGCATGAGCCAAAAATTCGGGCCGGATTATATCATTCCGTCGCCCTTCGACCCACGCCTGATGGAGGTTGTGTCCAGCGCAGTAGCTCAGGCTGCGATGCGCACTGGTGTCGCGCAGAAACCCATTGAGGACATGGTCGCCTATCGCCACACGCTGAAAGCACGGCTCAACCCCACCACATCGGTACTCACGCGGGTGTATGACGAGGCGCGCGCCAATCCCAAACGCGTGGTGTTTGCAGAAGCCGAGGATGAAGTCACCTTGCGCGCAGCCATCCAATTCCGCGATCAGGGCTATGGCACCCCCGTGCTCGTCGGCCGCGATGCGACGGTGCGGTCGATGCTTGTCGATTTGGGCGTGGATGACCCCGACAGCTACGAAATCCACAACAGCGCCAATAGCCCGCTGGTCGAAACGATGGTGGATCGCCTATACGAGCGCCTGCAACGGCGCGGATACCTTCGCCGTGATGTACAGCGCATGGTCAACCGCGAACGCAACGTCTTTGGCGCATTGCTGCTGAGCATGGGGCAGGCGGATGCGATGATCACCGGCAAAACGCGGACGTTTAATCAGAGCCTTCGCGAAGTGCGGCGCGTGCTGGATAGCAAGCCCGATTACGACATGTTCGGCATCCATTTGATGGTGGGTAAGAACCACACGGTGTTCCTCGCCGACACCACGGTGCATGAGCGTCCTTCGGCGGAACAGTTAGCGCATATCGCCGAGCAAACCGCCGCCGTCGCCCGCCGCATGGGCCACACCCCGCGCGTGGCGTTCCTGTCGTTTTCGACCTTTGGCAATCCGGCGGGCAATTGGATAGATCCCATCCGCGGCGCGGTGCAAATCCTTGATGAGCGCGGCATGACATTTGAATATGAGGGCGAAATGGCCCCCGACGCGGCATTGAATGAGGTCGTGATGGCGAACTATCCGTTCAGCCGCCTGTCCGGTCCCGCCAATGTGCTGATCTTCCCCGGCCTGCAATCGGCGAATTTGTCGGCCAAATTGCTGCGCGAATTAGGCGGCGACACAACTATCGGCCCGATGCTAATCGGCATGGAAAAGCCGGTGCAGATTGTGCCGATGGTCGCCAATGCGTCCGACGTGCTGACGCTTGCCGTGCTGGCGGCGGCGGGGACGGTTGGGTAGTGGGCGACACCGTCCTTTCGATTATGATGCTGGCCGGCGTCGGGTTGCTCGCTGGAGCCTTGTTCATGGCGAAGCGCGGCGCACCACGGCAGAAAGTCGTGCTGATGATTGTCGCGGCGGTGGTGATGTTTGCGAATGTCGCGATGTGGGTCGTGCCGATGCCGGACGGGAAAGCGCCGGTTGAGGTGGTGGATTGACATTTTGCATGTTTGCGGCTAATTAAGTCACACAGTGTTGATTTTCGATATCATCTCTTGGGGCGTGCTGCTGTAACAGTACGCCCCTTTCTGTTATTGGAGGCGGGCGCTGTAACACCCACCTCCTCACCCACTATTTACGGGAAACCTCGATAATCTTAATAACGAGGGTTGCGAAAGCAATGCAGAGCAATGCCACCGCGATTACAGTGTTATTTTCGATAGAAACCACCTCTTTTCTGCGGCTTGATTAGGCTGTAACACGGCCGCAGAAAAAAGGTGTCATGGCAAGTAATTGGTTTCAAGTGTTATTTTTGACCGAAATCTGACTCGGAACCTGGCTTGAAAATACGCGAGGAAAATAAGTCACTTAATCGGGCTATCCGGCGCCAATCGCATGTCCAGATAATTGTCCACCGACTTCATCAATTGCTCCAACTCATTCTCAAAGAAATGGTTGGCGCGGGGGATTTCGTCGTGGTGGATGGTGATGTGCCGCTGGGTGCGCAATTTATCGACCAGTTTTTGCACGGAGTTCGGCGATACGACCTCATCCGCCGCGCCCTGCACGATGATGCCGGACGAGGGGCAGGGGGCCAGGAAGCTGAAATCATACATGTTCGCGGGCGGCGCGACGGAGATGAAACCGCGCACTTCGGGGCGGCGCATGAGCAATTGCATGCCAATCCACGCGCCAAAGCTGAAACCCGCAATCCATGTGGTTTGCGCCTCAGGATGGTTTGCCTGCACCCAATCGAGCGCGGCGGCGGCGTCGGACAATTCGCCGATGCCGTTGTCAAATTCGCCCTGCGACCGTCCAACACCGCGAAAATTAAAGCGCAAAACGCCAAAACCGCGCCGCACGAAGGTTTTATAAAGCGCCTGCGTAATGCGGTCGTTCATGGTGCCACCCGCCTGTGGATGCGGGTGCAAAATCATTGCAATCGGAGCGCGCGGACGGGGCGGCAAAGCAAAGCGGCCTTCCAAACGGCCTTCGGGACCGGGTATAATAACTTCTGGCATGATATTCCTGATCTTTAGTAACAGCGCGGCACCTGAGTCGGGCGCGGCCAAGCGAACGCCTATATAGGAAGATGCCACAAAATCGCAATCATTGCTTTTGATGGCCAAATTGCGCATGGCTTCATTATGAGCCAAATGCGATTTTACCTCGACCATGCCGCGACGACGCCGGTGTTGCCGTGCGCGGCGGAGGCCATGGCGGCGGAGTTGGCGGAT
>JBGSSR010000285.1:0-11373 GCA_041736905.1 Sphingomonadaceae bacterium
CGGCGGCGGCGCGGTGGAGGCGGCGACAGCGGCGGCTTTGCGTGTGCCAATGGGCGAAACACGGGCCGATGGGCAGGTGACTTTGGAACCGATTTATTGCCTAGGTCTATGCGCCATTGGCCCTGCCGCGATGGTCAATGGCCGCATTGTCGCGCGCTTGGACGCGGCGGGCGTGGCACGGATTGCCGATGAGGTGGCGGCATGACGCGGGTGTATATCAGCCGCGATATGGCGTCGGTTGCCCTGGGCGCGGATGACGTCGCGCGGGCCTTTGCGGCGGCGGGATGTGAAGTCGTCCGCACTGGCTCCTATGGCCATTTTGCTATTGAACCCTTGGTCGAGGTGGAAACCGAAGCGGGTCGTGTAGGCTATGGCCCCGTCTCCGCCGATGACGTTGCGGCGATGCTGGACGGCAGCCATCCGAACCATTTGGGCGATGTCACCGCCCTGCCCTTTCTCGCAGCGCAGCAACGGTTTACCTTTGCAAGAGCAGGTCGGATCGACCCGTTAAGCCTGTCCGATTACGCAGCCCATGACGGTTGGCGCGGGCTAAACGCGGCGCGGGCGCTGTCCCCGCAAGGCGTCGTCGATGCGGTCAAAGCCAGCGGCCTTCGCGGGCGCGGTGGCGCTGGCTTTCCCACTGGCATAAAATGGCAAACCGTGCTGGATGCCGCCGAATCCACTAAATACATCGTCTGCAACGCCGATGAGGGCGATAGCGGCACCTTTGCTGACCGGATGTTGATGGAGGGCGACCCGTTCTGCCTGATTGAGGGCATGGCAATTGCCGCCTACGCCGTGGGGGCGCAACATGGATACATCTATATCCGCAGCGAATATCCCTTCGCCATCACCATCATGCGGGATGCTATTGCACTTGCCGCGCCGACTATTGCCCCCTTCACATTGGAGGTCCGCGTCGGCGCAGGGGCCTATGTCTGCGGTGAGGAAACCGCGCTCTTGGAATCCATTGAAGGCAAGCGCGGGCAAGTGCGCGCCAAACCGCCGCTGCCGGCCCTTCATGGTCTTTTTGGAAAACCAACGGTCCTCAACAACGTGCTCAGTCTCGCCGCTGTCCCGTTCATTTTGGCGGAGGGGGCGGACGCCTATGCCAATGTCGGTTTTGGCCGGTCGCGCGGGACTATGCCGGTGCAACTGGCGGGCAATATCAAAAACGGCGGGCTTTTCGAAATCGGCTTTGGCATCACCTTGGGCGAATTGGTCAACGACATCGGCGGCGGCACGGCCAGCGGACGGCCCGTCCGCGCGGTGCAGGTCGGTGGGCCATTGGGCGCGTACATCCCGCCCTCACAATTCGACCTGCCGCTGGATTATGAGGCGTTCACCAAGGCGGGCGGCCTGATCGGTCATGCGGGCATCACCGTGTTCGATGACAGCGTCGATATGGCGCATATGGCTCGCTTTGCCATGGAGTTTTGTGCCGTCGAAAGCTGCGGCAAATGCACGCCATGCCGGATAGGCTCGACGCGCGGGGTGGAGATTATGGACCGGATTATTGCGCATCGGGCTGGGTCTAACACCCCTGCCCTTGCCACCGCCGAGCCACTCACCAAAGCGCCGAATTCCCGCGCGCCAGACCGGATAGACGTTGCCATCCCGGCGCAGGCCGATCTTTTGCGCGATTTATGTGATACCATGCACTACGGCTCGCTCTGCGCGTTGGGCGGGTTTACGCCCTATCCAGTGCTTAGCGCGATGGCGCATTTTCCCGAGGATTTCGGACTGTCCGAATCCGCCGTCAAGGAGGTCGTATAATGGGGTATATGCGCGAGACCGATTTCGGCACACCGGCCAGCGGGTCGGGAAAGTCGGTAACCCTTACCATCGACGGCGTGGCAACCACGGTGGCGGAGGGCACCTCCATCATGCGCGCCGCGGCGATGCAGGGGTGCAATATCCCAAAACTCTGCGCCACCGACAACATGGAAAGCTTCGGCTCGTGCCGCCTGTGCCTCGTCGAAATTGAGGGGCGCGGCGGCTATCCCGCGTCCTGCACCACGCCCGTCGCCGATGGCATGGTGGTGCGCACGCAAACCGAGCGCCTGAAAAAGCTGCGGCGCGGGGTGATGGAGCTTTATATCTCCGACCACCCGCTTGATTGCCTGACCTGCGCCGCCAATGGTGATTGCGAGTTGCAGGATCAGGCGGGCAATGTCGGCCTGCGCGATGTGCGTTACGGCTATGACGGCGCGACCAATATGGGTCAGGCGAAGGACCAATCGAACCCCTATTTCGATTTTGACCCGTCGAAATGCATCGCCTGCTCCCGATGTGTCCGGGCGTGCGATGAGGTGCAGGGGACGTTTGCCCTAACCATGCAAGGGCGCGGTTTTGATACCAAAGTGTCGCCGAGCCAGAATGAGGATTTCTTGAGCAGCGAATGCGTTTCCTGTGGCGCATGTGTTCAGGCCTGCCCTACCGCGACTTTGGTAGAGAAAAAGGTCGTGGAGGTCGGCACCCCCGACCGCGCCGTTGTCACCACCTGCGCCTATTGCGGTGTCGGTTGCACTTTCCGAGCCGAAATGCGGGGCGAGGAATTGGTGCGCATGGTGCCGTGGAAGGATGGCAAGGCCAATCGCGGCCATAGCTGTGTTAAGGGCCGCTTCGCATGGGGCTATGCGCAACACGCCGACCGGATTTTGAACCCGATGATCCGCGCATCGGTGTCAGAACCATGGCGCGAAGTGTCGTGGGACGAAGCGATTGCCTACACCGCGTCCGAATTCCGCCGGATTCAAGGGCAATATGGCACCCGCGCCATCGGCGGCATCACGTCCAGCCGATGCACCAATGAGGAAACCTTCCTCGTCCAGAAGCTCATCCGCCAAGGGTTCGGCAACAACAACGTCGATACCTGCGCCCGTGTGTGCCATTCGCCCACCGGCTATGGCCTGAAAACCACCTTCGGCACCAGCGCGGGGACGCAGGATTTTGACAGCGTCATGCACGCCGATGTCATCTTTGTCATTGGCGCGAACCCGACCGATGGGCATCCCGTGTTCGCAAGCCGGATGAAACGGCGGTTGCGGCAAGGCGCGCGCCTCATTGTTGCCGACCCGCGCGCGATTGATTTGGTGAAGTCGCCGCATGTGGAGGCGGACCATCATCTGGCGCTGCGCCCCGGTACCAACGTAGCCTTGCTGACCGCGATGGCGCATGTGGTGGTGACCGAAAAACTCTATGATGAGGCGTATATCCGCGAACGTTGCGATTGGGACGAATTCGCCGAATGGGCGGAGTATGTCAGTGAGGACAGCCGCTCGCCAGAGGCCACCGCGCCACTAACGGGCGTCCCCGCCGAAGACTTACGCGCCGCCGCAAGGCTTTATGCCACCGGCAAAAACGCCGCCATTTATTACGGCCTTGGCGTGACAGAACACAGCCAGGGTTCCTCCACTGTCATGGCCATCGCCAACCTAGCCATGGCAACCGGCAACGTGGGGCGGGAGGGCGTAGGCGTGAACCCCCTTCGCGGGCAAAACAATGTGCAGGGCGCGTGCGACATGGGCAGTTTCCCGCATGAGTTTTCGGGATATCGCCATGTCTCCGACACCGCCACACGGGCCTTGTTTGAGGAGGCATGGGGCGTCGCTCTGGACGCCGAGCCGGGTTTGCGAATCCCCAATATGCTCGACGCCGCGACCGAGGATCGGTTCAAGGGCATCTTCATTCAGGGCGAGGATATCCTGCAATCCGACCCCAATACCCACCATGTCGCCGCGGGGGTTGGCGGCAATGGAGTGCGTCGTGGTGCAGGATTTGTTCCTGAACGAAACCTCCAATTATGCGCATGTGTTCCTGCCTGGTTCCACGTTCCTTGAGAAAGACGGCACATTCACCAACGCGGAACGCCGCATCCAACGCGTGCGCCGCGTGATGTCGCCGCTGAACGGCTATGCCGATTGGGAGATTGTGCAGTTGATGGCGAACGCCAAGGGGCTTGATTGGAATTACACCCACCCCTCGCAAATCATGGACGAAATCGCCGCGCTGACCCCGACCTTTGCGGGCGTGAGTTACGACCATTTGGAGGCGGCCGGATCGCTCCAATGGCCCGTCAATGCCGCCGCGCCCGATGGGACGCCGACGATGCACATCGACGGCTTTGTGCGGGGTAAAGGGCGGTTTGTGATGACCGATTACGTCCCCACCGATGAGAAGACGGGGCCGCGTTTCCCGCTGCTGCTCACCACGGGGCGGATTTTGAGCCAATATAACGTCGGCGCACAAACACGGCGGACGGCGAACAGCGAATGGCATCAGGAGGACCGACTGGAAATCCACCCGCTCGACGCCGAAAATCGCGGCATTAACGATGGCGATTGGGTGTCCTTGCGCAGCCGTGCGGGCGAGACGTCTTTGCGCGCATTGGTAACTGAACGCGTCGCGCCGGGCGTGGTTTATACCACCTTCCACCACCCCGATACGCAGGCGAATGTGATCACCACCGACTATAGCGATTGGGCGACTAATTGCCCCGAATATAAGGTGACGGCGGTGCAGGCCGGCCTGTCCAATGGGCCGTCGCAATGGCAAGCGGACTATGCAAGTCAAGCGCGCCAAAGCCGCCGCATTTTGCCAAAGGAGGCGGCGGAATGAGCGAGGGCGCGTCGCTATCTACAGATGAACGGTTGGTCTATATGGCCAACCAAATCGCGCGCAATTTGGCGAGCGAGGGCGCGCAGGCATCGGCGCTTACTGCTCAGCATATCCGCGATTTTTGGGATCCACACATGCGCGGGCGTATATTGCAAATGGCGGCGGAGGATGGCCACGGCCTATCCCCCATTGCCGCCGATGCTATTGCTTTATTGCGGCAAGGGTAACCGCCGGATGCACCGCATAATATGGGCGGATCCGGCGGTGCGTTACCTTACAACCCGAAATCGCTACCCAATAGGGCGACTGCACCATCCAGCCGGATCATGAAATCGGTCGTGCCATTGCCGTCAAGATCGGCGGATACTAAAGTGTTGCCACCAACGATTTGATAGCGCAACTGTCCTACCGCACCGGTAAACGCGCCTGTTCCGATGAAGGTCAATGCGCCCAATGCCGACAGGTCAATGCTGTCACCCTGCGCCCGGCTGAAATCCAGGATACGGTCGGCGGTCGTGCTGGTCGTGCCGGAGAAATCGCCAGTGCCAAAGCGGAAAACATCCGCCCCTGCTCCGCCAGTCATGGTGTCACGATTGACGCCGCCGATGAGGATGTCATTGCCATCACCGCCGTTCATGATGTCATTGCCATCACCGCCGGTTAGCGTGTCTGCACCCAAATCACCGTTCAACGTGTCATTGCCCGCATCGCCCGACAAGGCGTCATCGTCATCGCCGCCGTTCAACGTGTCGTTGCCGAACCCACCGCTCAACGAATCGTTCCCAGTGCCGCCGTTCAAAACGTCATGCCCGTTGTTGCCGAGCAGGGTGTCTGCGCCCGCGTCACCAAACAACGTGTCTTCACCGGTGCCGCCGTCCAAAGTGTCATTGCCCTCGCCACCGGCCAGCGTGTCATTGCCGGTCTCGCCATAGATAATGTCATTACCGCCGCCGCCTTCAAGGACGTTATTCGCGCTGCTGCCGTCGATAGTATTGTCCAACGCGTTGCCGGTCCCGTTCAACGCCGTGCCATTGAGTTGAAGGTTTTCCAAATTGTCGCCCAAGGTATAGCTGACGCTGGAAATGACCGTGTCGGTGCCTTCGTTCAGCAATTCGATGATTGTGTCTCCGGCATCGGGAATGACATAAGTATCGTCACCGGTCCCGCCGCGCATGGTGTCCGCGCCCGCGCCGCCATTCAGCCGGTCATTACCGCCGCCGCCGTTCAGTACGTCATTGCCTTCGCGTCCGACCAATATGTTGGCGGCATTGTCGCCGGTCAAACTATCGGGTTGCGATCCGCCTTGCAAATTCGGCGCGGTCGGTGTTGCGGTCAAACTAACTGCCGGAATATCGGCATAATCGATGACAAAGCTGGGCGTGCCGAACCTATCACCAACCTGATAATTTACACCAAAAGGGCTAATTCCATCGCCAACAATCGCGCGACCGCGTAAATCCGGCAAAGCGAAGGTCGTTATGCCGTCGCCGCCGTACGTTGTGCCGAGCAATGCATACAACGCCGAGTTTTGGGAAATGGACAACAATTGTCCGTTGGTTGGCAACGCGCCGCGGAACACATTGTAGGTTCCGGCGAAGAAAAATACTTCTGAGATCGTTGCCTCTTCACTATCAAAGTCACGGTCTTGCGGCGGGAAAAGGCCCTGAGTCGTGATTAATGCGTTCAATACAAGCGACGGACCATAATTGGACACGCCTTGCCCACTGCCCCCCAATTCTGTTGGCAAATTAGCGTTGGTGATGAACGTCGTGTCGCTGCCCACCGTCTGGCCCACTGTAAAACCATTGCCCGTACCAATTGGCGTTCGTCCCCGCAAATCGGGAAGCGCAAAGGTCGTTTGACCGTCGCCGCCATAGGTCGTCCCCAAAATTGCGAACAATGCTTCATATTCCGAAATCGGCAACAACCGACCATCGGCAAACATCTGGCCGTTAGGTTCAAAGTTGCCCAAAAATTGCGAAACAACGCCGATGGATGTTGGGGCGATACGGCCGTCATAAGCCGGAAAATCACCGTAAACATTGATAATCCAGTTGGTTGCCACCGACGGTTGCAAGTTTTGAAATCCGCCGCCGGTACCGCCTGCAGAAGTCGGCATTGTATTTGTGCCAATTGTGAACGTTGTCTCACCGTCAATTTCACCCAAAAAGCGGCTGCCGCCCGCACCAATTGAAATCTGTCCGGCCAAATTGGGCAATCCGAACGTAGAGACGCCGTTGCCGCCATAAGTCACGCCCAGAATGGAATACAGCGCCGTGTTTTGTGAGATGGGGATGGTGCCTCCCTCGGCCTGCGCAGGCGTTAGTTCGCGCGACGCGGCATAGGTTCGAATATACCCCAAGCTTGCGTTGGGTGAACCGAAGTCTCGCGATGGGTAGATACCCTCAAATTGCACGGCCTGATTTAAGACTAAAGTTGGCTGAAAATTGGAATCTGGCACTGAAACGTCCCCCTCAAAAAAATATGGTATGGATGCGCCCTTTTTATGGCGAGACGTTACAGTATTTTAATATGTTGCCTAATCAATTTCACATAAGCCAAATGACAATTCAGGCCTTTACATGCTAAGCGACACGCGGCCCTAAACATCCGAATATCGCGCCGTCGGTGTCCATGACGGTAACACTGAACTCTCCGCTGGGTATCACCACTGGCTCATGCAGCACCGTGCCTCCTTGCGCCGTTATAAATGCAACGCCTTCGTCGATATTTGGGATGCGGAAATAGGTTTTCCACATGCTGACCGGCATTCCGTCCATTAAGGGCATGACCGCGCCGACCGCGAATTCTCCGCTGGAAATGGACAAGAATTCATATTGGCCGAATTCCCCCATATCCATCGTGTCGTTGACCTCAAAACCGAACACATCGGCAAGAAAGGCCTTCGCCGCGACGGGGTCACTGCTCGACAATTCATTCCATGCGGCGTGCCCCTCCATCGGTGCGCGCGCCGCAAAAGCAGTGCTTGGCTCATTGGATTCGCCGCGCATAACGTAAAAGGCACCAGCATGTTGGTGCATCAGCATCGCCATACGCCCTACGCCCGGCACATCAAATGCGGGCAATTGCACCTCGGCCCCGCCGGCCACAGCCTTATCCACTGCGACGTCGACATCATCGACGCCAAAATACGGCAGCCAGCACGGCATCGTCCCTTGCTCACACATTTCATCGGTGAGCGGCATGAGTCCTGCAATCGCGGCTTCCCCTTGCATCGCAAGGTGATAATCCATGCTGGGCATTTCGGCATTGACCACATTCCAACCAATAAGCCCAGAATAAAACGCCCCAGCCTTCGCCAAATCCTTGGTCATTAATTCATACCAAATGGGTTCGCCGTGCAGGTTCATTTGCTTTCTCCTAGCCAAACTAGCGGTTCAAATCCGCCGTAAATCATGGTTTTCGTGTTGAAAGGCATATCGGTCCCCATGGCCTCCATACGCGGGTCAGCCATCAATTTCTCATGGCTGGCATCGGCAGTGGCCTTGTCCGGCCATACGACCCAAGAGAACCAAACCTGTTCATGCGCTTCTAGCGCAACGGCACGGCGGAAATCTGTAACTTGACCATCGGGAACATCGACCTCACGGCATTCAATGTGCTGCAAAGCGCCGTAATCCCTCATGATTTCAAAAAAGTCTTTTGCGATTTTGATATATTCATCGGTTCGGTCTTTAATCACGGGAACCACAAAACCTTGAACGTACATCGTCCCTCTCCTCTCTCATCCTTCACATAATGCGGCGAGTTGGTCAGCGCAGGCCATCCATCCGGCCTCAAATCCCATGTCACGGTGGCTATTGTGCGCCTCCTCGGTCCAATGGCGAGCGGTGGCGGTGTAGCGGGTGCCAACGCCCTCCGCCCCGATTTCCCACGTCCCAACCATAAAAGGGCCTTTGGGCGCAAAACGGCCATCGTCATCCAAGATAAAGGCATCGGTCGCCGACCAGCGGACGCCGGGGATAACCTCCATGAAAATGCCCTCATGTGGCATTTCCTCGCCCTCGGGCCCGCGCATAATCATATTGCAACGGCCACCGGCGCGCCAATCCATGGCGGTAATTTCCATGCGCCATGGTAGCGGGCACCACCATTCCTCCTGTCGCTGAGTCATCACCGGCCAAACGGTCTCGGGCGGGGCAGCAATATAGCGGGTAACAGATAACGTTAGCGGTGCGGCACTCACAATAAATTCTCCCTGTAAACCTACCCTATCGACACATAGTAACGCCGCTATGTGTCGCGTCAAAGACAAATTCATCCGCATTATCGCTTGCGGGGCGCGCACCATCGCATTAGGCAAATCGCCATGAGCATTATCCCAGATTCCGCAGCCCAAATGAACGGTGCGCCCACCGCCCTTTCTGTCCCCGACACGCATAAGAACGCGCGCGATTTCGGTGTCGCCTTTGACATGGAAATTCCAGCATTTAGCCAGCGTGATGAGCGGGTGCCCGATATTGATGAGGGCTATGTTTTCGACCCCGACACGACGGCGGCCATCCTTGCCGGATTCGCCTTCAACCGCCGCGTGATGGTGCAGGGTTTCCACGGCACGGGTAAATCCAGCCATATTGAACAAGTCGCCGCGCGCCTCAATTGGCCGTGTATCCGCATCAATTTGGACGCGCATATCAGCCGGATTGACCTCATCGGCCGTGATGCCATCGTCCTGAAAGACGGGATGCAAGTCACCGAATTCCGTGAAGGCCTGCTGCCATGGGCGTTGCAAACCCCGACAGCCTTGGTGTTCGACGAATATGATGCGGGCCGCCCCGATGTGATGTTCGTGATTCAGCGGGTTTTGGAGACGGAGGGCAAATTGACCCTGCTCGACCAGAACCGCGTCATCCGCCCGAACCCATGGTTCCGCCTGTTCGCCACCGCGAACACGGTCGGTTTGGGCGATACCAGCGGCCTGTATCACGGCACGCAGCAGATTAACCAGGGGCAGATGGACCGTTGGAACATCGTCGTCACGCTGAACTACCTCCCCGCCGCGACCGAGGCGGAGGTGGTGCTGTCCAAGATGACCGACACCCCGCGCGAAGTGGTCGAACGCATGATTAAGGTCGCCGACCTCAGCCGCCAAGGCTTCATGAACGGCGACATCTCCACCGTCATGTCGCCGCGCACGGTGATCAGCTGGGCGCAAAACGCCGCGATTTTCGGCAACGTCGGGTTCGCGTTCCGTTTGAGCTTCCTCAACAAATGCGACGAAAGCGAACGGATGCTGGTGGCGGAATATTACCAACGCGTGTTTGGTGAAGATTTGCCGGAGAGTGTGGTGGGGTGATTGCTACTTTTTTGCATTTCGATACGACTGAGCGGAAATAGCATAAAATTGGTGTTCCCAAAAATAATGCTTCAGCCGCTTTCTACCTACAGGCTTCATTTTTATTCGGTCTACTCGATCTTTTCCAAATTTTGTATAAGGCCAAGTGCCGATAAACTCAATATTCGGATTATTTTTTAATTTTTTAAGAATATTAGACCTCAGGTCAAGCATCAAATTCGAAGTCGTATTGTATTTTTTTGATGATAAAATTTCGCAAATATACAAAATTTTTGCTTCAGGATCGTCAAAATCCAAAACATCTTCTGATTTCAAATTCTTTTCCTTCAACACTCCATCGCAGAGTTTTTCGAAGGTAATTTTCGAAAGAGGAAAAATCGCATAATAACCTCGCACTAATTTTATTATGTTTCCTTTTTTTAAACAATCCACCTCTGCAACCCTAATGAAATTTCCTCGCCCGACTATCGCTTGATATTCCTCATCCGAAATAGCGATGGACCGACTAAACCATTCATTATACACTTCTTCTGTAGATTCATCATCAGAAGGCAAGCCATCTCTCATTTTTATTGAGCATACATCAACATCATCAATTTCATTGTCCCAATCCCATTGAAGTTTTTTACTATTTTCTAAAATTTTAAATTGGGCTAGAATTGGAATTTGCAAGGCCGCAAACAGTACTACAAACAATATTGCGTTTTGAGCTAAATTAGACCTTACTTCGCTCGACAACGCCGCAACAGCGATTCCGAAGATTAAAGTCCCGTTTAAGCCGAAGTATTTCGGTATCGATTCTCTATTGAGCATAGACCCCCCAATGCCAAATCGCATTGTTAACGAAAAAAATTCGGCTTGCAAGTAACAGCAGAAACTTGCCCCCGCTCCCCTCCCCCGCTATCGCCTAAGCCCTATGGCCACCAAAACCCGTCTTGATGATTTCAAATCCGTGCTTACCGGCGCGGCGCGGGCGCTTGCGCGGGATAATGAAGTGGAGGTTGGCTATACCGCCGATGCGCCGTCGCTGATCCAGAACACCATCCGCGTGCCGATGCTGCCGCGCGACCTCCCCGCCGAACAAGTGGCAGAAGTGCGCGGGTTTGCCGATGGGTTTGCCCTCAAACTACGCCACCACAACGCCGCGACGCACGCCGCCAAACGCCCTTCGGAGGCCGTGGCCAGCGCCGCTTTTGACGCGATTGAAACCGCGCGGGTGGAGGCTTTGGGTAGCATGGGCTACTCCGGCATGGCCGCCAACCTCAACGCCGCGATGGATATGCGGATGCGGTCCGACCCGATTGGCCGCATGTTGCTGGCAGGTCGGGGCGGCAAGCTGGTTCAGGCTGAACTGCGCGAAGACGGCCGGCTCGTCAGCCTCGTGGCGCGCTACCCGTCAGACCACGAAGACGAGATCCGCACCCACTTCAAGCGCC